>JBCDKH010000031.1 GCA_038746835.1 Planctomycetota bacterium
AGATTTTTACCCAAAATACTTTCACGTCCCATCTACTCGAAAGCCAGGTAAAAGGGGCGAGGGTTACGCATAGCTCAGACACGAGGAGAAGCCGACCGCGTGAAAGAGGTCGCCGTCAGCCAATACCCGCGCGGCGGCGCGGGCGACAACCACCTGATGGGTTACGCCTTCCGCACCGACCGCTACCGCCTAGTCCTCTGGCGCGACATGGACGCCCGAAACCTCGGCGAAACCTCCGGCCCCATCGTCGACGTCGAGCTCTACGACTACGAAGCCGACCCCCTCGAAACCCGCAACGTCGCCAGCGACCCCGAGTACGCGGAGGTCCGACAAAAGCTCGAAGCCCTGGCCGAAACGATCCCCCACACGGGCAGGCCGTAAGGCGACCGCTTTCAAGATAGCCCGATCGCTCTGCAACCTTCTGCTTGACAGTTGAGTCTTCTCTGCTCCGTCGCCTGGACGTCTATTGAGCTAGCAGCGATCGAACATCCAAAGTGCCTACTCGCCGGGCCTGTACGTTTGCTTCGCATTTGCGCGGAACGCATCTCGCGTGAAGAACACGTCTCTGAGTCTGCCTTGTGCGTAGAGACTCATCTGATCCTCGAAGTGAGGTGATTCGGGATCGCGGCTTTGGCCGTAGGGCGTCAACGATCTCGCCCTCGGTGAGTCGCCGAAAGCAACGATCGACACGTACGAGTTGCCGTGGAAACCGTAGCGGAGACGTGTGTTCTGTGCGCGAGCAATGAAATTGAACATGATCCCGGCCTCGCCATGTCCACCCGCGACAGGGAGACTCGGGCGGTCATCGGAGAAGGGATTCGCGGGGTCATCAGCCGGTCGTTGGTGCCGATTGACCTCGCCCCAGGAGATCGCTCGCCTGCCAAACGTGCGCTCGATCGCCTGGACGATCGATTCCAACGCGCTGATACCCATCGCATCCGTCAGCGTGTCGGATTGGATCGCTGGGTAGACCGCCTCAAACCAGAGCATGAAGACAGTCGTCGCTTCGGAGTCCACGGCCGCTTTCCGATCCCATGTGACAAGGAGATCGACGGAATCACGGAGCTGCTCAGCGCGATCAGGGTCAGACTTGAGTAAGGCCTCCCAACCTTTCACAATTCGCGGAATATAGCTGTCCGAGGCATGGACGTAGGTATCGAAGGTCGCTTCAGAGAGCGAGTCGAACGTCAAGGGCTCACCTTGACCCAGGATTGCGTGCGAGCGCTGCATTCGGAAGTTGATTGGGTCTGGCCCAATCATCGCGCTCGGAAAATCAGCCCTGCCGGGATTGTCTTTGCTAGTCGTCAGGAAGGGGTCGGAGTTGCAGTTTTGGACGTAGCCAGATCGCGGGTTTAGAATCTGCGGCAGGTCGTCCACCTCGTAGTAGCCGTCCCACTCGGTGTTGGGATCCGAACCGTTGACCGGCTTGGACCAATCGAATTCGTTAGATCGCCTCGGTATCGAGCCGTTGTAGACGTAGAAGATGTTCCCATCGGCGTCGGCGTAGACGACGTTGTGAAAACTCAGGGCCCGTTTGGCAATAGCAGCTTTGAACTGGTCAAGGGTTTGCGCCTTGCTCATGGCGTACCACTGAGCAAGCGCACCTCCGCTATCAAGACCGGCCACACGCAGTGCGAGATAATCGCCACCGGCTTGCCTGATGATCGGGCCGTGGTGGGTGTCGATGAAGCGAAGCTGGCGCTCTTCAAGAGTGCCGTCGTCTTGCAGAACGCGGATCAACGCGAACCGTTCAACGCCTTGCCGCCACCCCGCGTCGTAGCGATACGCGAGCGGGTTGGTGTCGTGGCCGAACGTGATGCGGTAGAAGTCGACGATGTCGGGCTGATTGACCGTCAGTGCCCACCCGAGTCGCTGATTGTGGCCAAACATGGGCATCAGTCCGCGCCCGTATGCCGTGGCTCCATAGATGTTCCAGCCTTCATCGCTGGTGAGATGTCCCTCGTAGACCGCTTCGAGCGGGATGTGTGGGTTGATGAAGAGCATCGCCGGCCCGTTCCTGCCAGGCGTGCGTGAAGGAGCAATCGCCCACGCGTTGGAGCCGTCCAAACGGCTGACGTCGGCGGGAAAGCCACTGGGATTGGCCGTGCCAGCTCGCTGGAGTTCACGGACTGCGGCGTTGACGCTGAAGCCCAAGTCCTGTGCGCAAAACCACCACGGCTCGAAATGCGTGAGCAGTGCGGGCTCAACGTCGGGACGATTGTGCAAAAACCAATTCAAAGCATCAGCGCCGGCATCACACAACGCTCGGACGCGTGGCGAAGCCGACTCATAGTCTTGCTTGGCGATGGTCTGGACGTCGAGTGAATGCAAAAGACGATCCCAAAGGACGCCTTGCTCACCGCGGACTTCGCTCAGTCGGCCGAGGCTGGCGATGATCGACTGCTCGACGTAATGGAACTCGTCTTCGGCCCGTGCGTAGACGAATCCGAAGACGGCACCGGCATCGGTTTCCGCTTCGATGTGTGGGACGCCGAATGCGTCCCGCGTGATGGTCACCGTCGTCGCCATCTCACAGGCTCGCTCGAGACCGCCAGCTTCAGCGCCACCGAAGGCGTTTAACGGTGTCATCCACACGAACACCACGGCGATGGCGCACGCGACGAAGCGCCCGTCGGAGGCTCTGAGTGTGGTGCGTGGCGTCATTTACCAAGGCTACGACACACACGCAGCCGCCCGAGGAACGACATCATGCTCCCGCTGTGAACTTCTGACCCGACATGCCCAAGGGCACGGCAGAGTCGGGATGACTGGATTCGAACCAGCGACCTCCTCGTCCCGAACGAGGCGCGCTACCAAGCTGCGCTACATCCCGAAGGTGGCCCGCAGTCTACGCCGGGAGATGGCGTCGGCAACTGTCAGCGTTCAGCGCGCGGCGGCGACGGAGGCTTGGCGGGAGAGGTTGCTGGCAGCGCGGCGGAGGGCGGGGAGTCGGGCGTGGAGGGCTTCGCCCGGGCAGGCCGTCGCGCTCGTGTCGCCGTGGCCGATGAGGCGGCCGGGTGGTATGCGATACTGCTGCATCAGGTGGGCCGACAGCACGGTCAGGGCGTGCATCTGGCGCTGGGTCGGCGACGAGTGGTCGAAGTTGCCGACGAGGCAGATGCCGATGCCGAGTTCGTTGAAGCGGTTGTCGGCGGTTTTGGCGTGGGCGCCGTGCTTCTGCTTGCGCCAGCGTGGGCCGACTTCGACGGCACCGTCGGGCGTGTCGGTGCCGTTACCGATGACGAAGTGGTAGCCGAGTTCGTCCCAGCCGTTGCCGCGGTGGAGTTTGTCGAACTCGCGAGCGCCGCCGTCGGGCGTTGCGGAGTGATGGATGACGATGTACTTCCACGGCCGGGATCGGACGGCCGGGTGCCAGGTGTAGGGCACGCGGAGTTCGGCCGGCTCGATGTCTGCGTCGGGCAGCGGTGCCGATTCCCCGCCGTGGTGGTGGGCGTGACCGTCGTGATGATGGTGGTGCGGATGATCGTGTGCGTGCTCTTCGGGCAGCAGCGGACCGCCGAGGCCGCCGTCACCGCCGGTGGCGTAGCGGGACTTCTGCTGACAGCCGACGAGCGACGTCAGGACAAGGGCGGCGAAGAGCGCGAGTGTGGAGGTGCGGGACATCCGTCTCCCAACGGTTGGAATCGCCAGGCGCGTCGGAGCCGGGCGGCGTGATTGGCTGCCGGCCCCATCCGTGGGTTCAGCCCGCGTATTAGAACGCACCGGCCTGCCGTTGCAAGCAGGCGGCGACGGGGATCGCCTGCGACACGTCATTTCGTGGGGCTCGCATCGGCGTTGTTGGCGGCTTCGTGGCGTGCTGCGGCTTCGCGGAGGCGTGTGAGCAACACAATCAGCTGTCGCAGCTCGTCATCTTCCAGGCCGTCGAATTGACTGAGGTGCAGGGCGTCGACTTGCGGGGTGAGTTGATCCAGCGCTTGCTGCCCGGCTTTGGTGAGCCGGACAAGGCGACGCCGAAGGTCGAGGTTGCATTGGACGCGTTCGACGTACTTCCGGTCGACAAGACGATTGACAAGGCGTGTGACGTCCGGGCCTCGGCTGATGAGGTGCTCGCCGATGCGCTGACAGGTCACGCCGTCCGGCTCGTGACCTTTGACGATGCGGAGAACGTTGAAGAGCGATTGGCTCAGGTCGTGCTCGCCGACGAGCTCGTCGAACGGCTTTTCAATGCGGTTGGCCGTGCGGAGGACGCTGATATACGCCTCTTGGCTGAGCGTTCGGAATGGGTGTCGCTTTCCGAGTTCGCCCGCGAGCCCCGTGACGGGTGTGCCGTTGGGCGAGGGTTCGCGGGATTGATCGGCGTCCTCGCTCATGGTGACGACGTGGCTTCGGCAGGAACCCTAACAAATCCGAACTCATTCGCAACGACGAATATGAGACGACGAGGCATCAGGCACTCGTGAGCTGTTCTTCGAGGAAGTGAATCGCGTCTTTCGCAACGCCCGCCGGGCCGTCCATGAACGGATAGAGCTCGACCGTGACCCAGCCGCCATAGCCGACGTCGGACAGCGCGGCGAAGAGGGCGACGAAGTCGATCGCCCCCTTGCCCGGGACGAGGTGCTGGTGGACACGTGACGCGGCGATGTCTTCGAGGTGGACGTGTGTGTACTGGCCGACCAGGTCACGGGCTGTCGCTGCAGGGTCTTCGCCGACGCAGAAGGCGTGGCCGACGTCGAAATTCATGGAGATCGACGGCTCGTCGTCGAAGTAGCACGCCTTCCACGCGACGTACTCGGGGGTCGTTTCGAGCAGGAGGCCTGGCTCGGGCTCGATGGCGAGCGTGACGTCGTTGGCCTTGGCGGTCCGGAGGCAGCGTCGGATTCCGTCGGCGAAACGAGCCTCGAGTTCGTCGCGCGACGCGTCTCGGCCGATCATCGGCCCGCCGGGTTGCAGGCTGACCGTGTCTGCGCCGATCGCGGCGGCGAGCCGAATGCTGGCAAGCGTGTGGTCGACGCGTGTCGTCAGGCCGTCGGGATCATCGTCGATCCACGTGGGCGAGTAGGTGTCGCCAGTGGGACGCCCGTGAGGAAAGGGCTCGGCATTGAAGAAACCGGTGAAGGCGTTGACGTTGCTGGCGCGAAGTCCCGCGTCAGAGAGGGCGTCTCCCAGCGAGATGACCTCGTTGGTCGACATGTCGAAGGGCGTGAAATGCGGCTGGTCGGCCATGATCTCACAGCCGGCGTAACCGCAGCCGGCGATGTCGCTGATCGCCTGCTCCCACGACGTCTTCTTGAACGCATTGGTGCTGAAGGCCAGACGATCTCGCCAGGCGGTCCAGAGGTCGGGCATGCAGCAAGACTACGTTGAGACGTGGCCGACCCGAAGCCGATGACCTACGCCTCCAGCGGCGTCGACTACGACCCTCTCGACGCCTTCAAGCGCGCCTGCCAACGCGAGGCGGGTCGAACCGTCGATTTGCTGCAGCGGCACGGCATGGCCGAAGCACGCGGGACCCGCGGCGAGTCGGCCTACCTGGTCGACGCGGGCGACGGGACGTTCCTCGCGCACGTCGAGGAGGGGCTTGGCACCAAGAACCTCGTCGCCGATGCGATTGGCGATCCGGCGCTTTACCACGGCATCGGCATCGACACGGTGGCGACGATCGTCAACGACCTGATCACCGTCGGCTGCCTGCCGGCGGTCGTCGCCATGCACGCGGCGGTGGGCGATGGAGCGTGGTTCGCAAACGAAGAGCGTGCGTCTGCCTTGGCTGCGGGGTTTGCCGAGGGTTGCAAACGGGCCGGTGCGACGTGGGGCGGTGGTGAGACGCCGGCGTTGTCGGGCCTTGTCGAACCATCGACGATCGTGCTGGCCGGCAGTGCGATTGGCCGGATGAAGGCGTCCGATCGCATCACCGCGGACATCCAGGTCGGTGACAAGATGGTCTTCCTGGCCAGCACCGGCGTGCAGACCAACGGCCTGACGCTCTGCCGTCGGATTGGCGATCGTGTCGGCTACGACCAGCCTTGCGGCGAGACGACGTACGGCCGGGCGTTGCTGTCGCCGAGTGCGATCTACGTCGATTTCGTCCGCGAACTACTCGCCAGCGGCGTCAGGCCGAGTTATCTGGTCCACCTGACCGGGCACGGTTTCCGCAAGCTCATGCGTGCGGAGAGAGAGCTGGTGTACCGCGTCGATGAGCCCGGCGAGCCGTTGCCGATCTTCGACTTCATCCAGCAGCACGGGCCGGTCGAACGGCGGGAGATGCTGGCGACATTCAACATGGGCGTCGGCTTCGTCGCGTACGTACGGCCGGACGATGCCGATGCGACGGTGCGGGCGGCGACGTCGGCCGGCCACCGAGCGTGGATCGCCGGCGAGGTGGTTCGCGACGGCGAGAAGGCGGTCGAATTGCCGACGTTGGGCGAGCGATTCGGCACGGGCGACCTCGAAGTCCGGTGATTCGCCGCAGGATCGGGTACGCTTTCGGGATGAGCGATCGGCAGGTCCGACGTGCGGTCTTCCCCGGGCAGTTCGACCCGATCACCAATGGGCACGTCGACGTCATCCGTCGTGGGGCGTCGCTGTTCGACGAGCTCATCGTGGGCATCGGCGTGAACCCGGAGAAGTCGGAGCTCTTCAGCCATGACGATCGACTTGCGATGGTCCGCGACGTCCTGGACGGCGGGCCGGGCAACGTGAGCGTCGAGGCCTACAGCGGCCTGACGGCGGACTTCGTTCGCCGCAAGGAAGCCAGCTGCTTGCTTCGGGGCATTCGCGATGTCAGCGATCTCCGATACGAGTTCCAAAGCGCCTTGGCCAACCGCGCGGTCGGCGATGTCGAGACGCTGTTCCTGATGACGGGCGACCAGTACGCCTTGACGAGCAGCAGCCTGATTCGCCAGGTCGTGACGCTCGGCGGGGACGTCGCTACGTTGCAGAAGCTTGTGCCGGAGGCGGTGGTGGGGCGTCTTCGCGAGGCTCAGCAGCGTTTGCTGGCCCAGAACGGCGATTCGATGCGTCAGAACTAGGCAGTCGCTGGTTCGGGTGATGTCTCAACAGGCACATTCGTGTTGACACGCCTGGTGGTTCTGGTAGTCTTTCCGCTGCTGCGTCCGACTTGAGGAGCCGTCCGGCGTCGGACGACTCGGCCGCAGACCCGCCACCTTCGACCGTCCGGTCGAACCCCACGAGATCACGCCGCATAAGGCGGCAACAACCAGACTTCTTGGGCATCTGCCCTGAAGATGAGACGAAAGATCGTCTCACCCACCGCGACGGCGGCGTTCGTCGTCGCAGAGTCGAATCCTGCCAGATCACCTCCGCACGAGCCACGCACCAGCCGACGACACCGAGACATCGACTTTCGATGAACCGGGCCGACACGGGCAAGCAGGCATCCTCATACCTCCATACCTCTCTCGTCCGGCACGCCGGCGGCAGAGCATGGCGAGTCGGGGCGAAGACGGCAGCAGGTCGACAACTCCCGTTCCCTGGCCCGTTTGGGCCGAAAGGAGCTTTGACAGATGAAGCACACCGCTTCCAAGACCCGCCGCGCCGGCTTCACGCTGGTCGAGCTGCTGGTCGTCATCGGCATCATCGCGCTGCTGATCTCGATCCTGCTGCCCAGCCTCAACCGCGCCCGCGAGGCCGCCAACAAGGTCAAGTGCGCCAGCAACCTGCGTCAGATCGGCCAGGCGATGGTTCAGTACTCGATCGACGACACCCGTAGCTCGGGCTTCCCGCGTACGATCTACGCTCCTGCAACGCCAGCGACGTTTGCGGTTCGCTTCGGGACCGACCAAGGTGGTGCTGCACGCACCGGCCAGGCCGGTATCGCTGAGAGTGCGACCACCACGGCTGATCCGTTCCGGACGCCAGCTAACGCGGTCGCCACGACCAACGCCGCTGGTCAGGCCACGGATGCCAACGTCGACGTCAACGACGTGACCGGTGCCTTCTGGCACCTGATCCGCGTCAGCGACCTCACGCCGGCCGTCTTCCTCTGCCCGAGCAACAACGCCTCCGAGGCCGAGTTCGATGCCGGTCGGACGAAGACGAACTATGCCAACTTCGGTAACTTCCTCCAGTCGGCGAGCTATAGCTTCCAAATCCCTTACGGCGACACTGCCTCCCAGGGTCGTGGTTTCAAGTGGACTGGTACGCTCGGCCCGTCTGTTGCCATCGCAGCTGACATCAACCCGGGCATCTCGGCCGGCATTGATGATGTCACGTTCGCCAACATTGACGGCGGCGTCGCGAACGCCAAGGACAACGCTTCCACGAGGCAGCTTCAGCGTGGTAACTCCAACAACCACGGCAAGGACGGCCAGAACGTCCTGTTCGCCGATGGTTCGGTCCGCTTCGAGCAGACCCCGTTCGCCGGTGCCAGCGACGACAACATCTACACCCGTCAGAATGATCCCATCACGAACGGGAACGATCAGAACGGGTTCGGTGCGGCGAATGGAACCGCTGCCGCTGCCTTCAATGCCAACACGGCTTACGAGAACGGGTTCACGGTTCTCGACGCGAGCCCATGGGATGAGCTCGACAGCTTCCTGATGCCGACGGACGATCTCGGGACTGCTCCTTGAGTTCGCCGCTTTCCTGAAGTGAAGCGAAATCATCGCTCCGCCTTCCCTTGGAAGGCGGAGCGTTTTGCTGTCGTCTCAGATGTGCTTCACGACGCCTGCCGAAGTTGTGGCGGTTGCTGGTCCTCGGTTGCGTTGCCCGTCGTCGGGGCCAGCGAAGGCCGGCGGGCCGGGGGGACGCGGAGCATCGTCTGGCAGTACTGGCAGCGGACCACCTTCCCGCGGGCTTCCTCGGGAACCTTGAGAATCTTGCGACAGCTGAGATTGGGGCAGATCAGTTGGCAGGGCATGGCATTGAGCGGCTGGGCAGAACCCCGGCGTCCGTGGACGACGCTCGACTTGAACGCTGCCCGGACACCGACGGTCGGTCACCCCTTACATCGGCTAGACGGCAAGCCGCTTTAGCAGCCGTGGTGGACCGACACGTCCAATCTGCCATTCAGCACCGGCTTACGGAGCACCCATTCGGATTCCAGGCATCTTGGCGAAGGGGCGATAAAGCGGATCGCCTACCAGGCCCATCTGCCAACTGACATGCGGCACCGTCGCCCAGTACACCTCAGCTAGCGTGTATCGCCCTGTCAGCAGCAGCGGAACAAAGGTCCGTGGCAACGGAAAGGCCGAGAGGTACGGCTCGTTCGTCGGCCCGAGCGACGCGGCCGAGCCGTCGCGAAGCAATCCCGCGACCCAGCCTCGCTCGTTCTTGCCCTGCAGCCGCACCATCTCGAACGACGCCACGTGAAAAGCGACTGCGCCCGGCACCAGATCGAACGGCGCGTTGTACTTCCGCAGGCGATACCAACCCACGTACACCGCCACGTCCGTCACCGCGGCCGTGCCGTCGGCGGTTCGCGAGAAGGTCTCCGGCAGGTCGTCGTGAACGACGGGGAGCGTCGCGTTCTGCTGCAGGAATCCGGCCAGCTGTCGAAGCTGCTCGTCGAACGGACCGAGGCCGTCTTTCCAAGGCGGGCGGATGCCGCGGGAATCGATGACGATCTTGCCAGTGAGCCCGCGTTCCTCGACGGCGACGGCGTCGTCGATCATGCGTCGGACGGTGTCCGCGTCCGGGCCGTCGAGCCGCGCGGTCATGAGCGCCTCGGCCGGCCAAGGTGCGCTCGGATCGCGGTTGACCAGTGGATTCGGGAGCCACAGGTGGGCCGGCGTCGCGTCTCGGAAGAGCAAGGCCAGCTCGCTGTCGAACGACGCGTTGCTTTTGTCCGGCTCGAGAAACGCCAACTGTTCCGCAACGACCCTGGCCATCGTCAGCAGCGATGACCTTCCGGCCAGTTCGAGTGCCCGCGCCCGATCCGCCGCCGTCGGTGCGGATCGGACAAGCCGGTTCAATTCTGCCGTTTCCGCCTCGACCAACGGCGCGTCGAATCCGTATGGCGACGCAAGCTGCGACGCCAGCGTGTTGACCGTCTCCTGCAAAACCGCCCGATCCGACGCGGGCAGCTGCGTGGCCGCCTGTTTGATCCGAGCCTCCGCCACCTGCAGCGTCTGGAGTCGTGTGATGAATGCCGGGCTCAAGTCCGGCAGCGGCGGAACCCGCGCACCCGCCGCCTCGGCCGTCGCTACCGCACGGTCGATGATTGGGTCGAGTCGCACACGCACCTTGCCCGCCTTGGCCTGCAACGCCTCACGCTCCGCAGCTTCCTCGAACGTCGGCTGGTACCGGCCGACCTTCAACGGCACGCCGTAGAACGTGACGATGCAGCGGACTTCGTTCCGGAGCCCGCGCTCGTCGATCGCCTTCCTCAGTGCCGGCCGAACGACAGACTGAAACTGCTCGCGAGAGATCGCGTCGTCCGTCGGCAGGTCGAGCTCGATGATCCGATTGTCCGGCACCCCACGAACGGCGGCGTAGTGGTTGGCGAGCTCGATGCCACGCGGCTCGTTCTGGTTGACGACCAGCAGCAACTCGTCGGCGGTTAACGCTGCACGGACCTGCTCGCTGGCCAATGCAACGGCAATCACGGCGACGACGAACAGCAGGCACCTGGGCATGCAGAACAGTGTCGCCATCACATCGAAGGTCAAGGCCGCGCTAGACTTGGCGACCTGGAGGAACCATGAAGCGCCCGCTGAAAATCATCGCTTTCGCGTTCGGATCTCTCGTACTCCTGCTGGTCGTCGGCCTCGTGATCGTCGCAGGCCGGCTTGACGGCATCGTCGAGCGTGTCGTCGAGACCGAGGGCACGAAGCAACTGTCCGTCGAGACACTCCTCGGCGATGCCGACGTCTCCATCCTCGGCGGATCGCTCACGCTGACCGACCTGTCGATCGACAACCCAGAGGGCTACTCGTCCGATCACCTCTTCGAGATGGGCCAGGTCTCGGCCAAGGTCGGCTTTGCCGGGCTCACCGGGGATCCCGTGCGGATCGAGTCGATCGACATCAACTCGCCGACGCTCACGATTGAACGTGGCTCCGCCGGCGGCCTTGCTGAGCAGCTTCGGCTCAATCTGCGTGACCTGCTGGCCAACCTTGAGATGAGCGACGAGGAGACGACGTTGCTGCTGATCGATCGCCTCACCGTGACCCAGGCTCGCGTCGTCGTTCTGCCGAAGATCGCCGACCTCGACGAGGAGTACAGCTTCACGCTGCCGAACGTGACGCTCGAACAGATCGGCACAGCTGATGAGGCTCAGAACGGGGCCGAGCTCGGCCGGGTCGTCGGGCAGGTCGCGATGGCCCTTGCAAGTCAGGCCGCCGAGAGCGAAGACCTCCCGCCGGAGTTGCGGGCAGTCCTCTCTGGCGACCTCCGCGGCGTCTTGACGGACTACGGCAACCAACTCGGCGATCGGCTGCAAAACGAGATCGCCAACGAGCTGGGCGGGGTCGCCGGCGATGCAGCCGGTGCCATCCTCGACGGCGACACCGACAAAGCCAAAGACGCCGTCCGCAAAGGTCTCGGCGACGGCATCCAAAAAGGTCTCGGTGACCTCCTCGGTGGTGACGACGAGAAGGCTGACGAGTAACACGATCAGTGACTGGAGACTGCAGGACTTCCGTAAGAGAAAGCAGGTAGCCGCCCGCGTCAGCGGGCGCTGATCGCGTCGTCGCATTCGCTACGTCCATGCACCAGAGTACCGAAACGCCCGCTGACGCGGGCGGCTAACCAGTGCTTAACGCGAACATCCACCTCCGTCATTCGGAGCGGAGCCGAGGGACCTCGTCTCGTAGCGCGGTCATCGGACAACGTTCTGCGAAGCGTTTTGCTCACCAGCGGTGACCGATTCCGTGCGTCGCATCGGAATCGGTTTGAGGTCGTCCTCGCGTTGAGCGCGCCAACGTCGGTTCGGCACCACCACTTCGTCCCGGTGCGAGCAGGTGAGACCGGTTTATACGCCGAGTCGTGCGACGAACCGGAAGCAGGGCGTCCTTGCCCCCGATCGCGTGGTGCGATGGAAGCCGTCCCTGAATTTGCTCCCGTGAAGTCGTCGTCGGGGTCGTCCTGGACCCCGTGAGAGGCGGCAACGACGAGCCGCCTCGAATCCCGTCGTGCCGGATCAGCGGCAGGGCGGGAGTGCCTGGGACGTCGACGACGGGTGATCAGCCCCGTGTTGCTCGGCGTGCGTTCCCGGTCTGGCGGAAAGGGCAGGCGAGCGATGTCGACGTCGGGCGTCGCCGGCACGGCGGGTCTGCGGCCGCGTGCCGACGGTGTTCGGATGCAGAGTCGGTTGGCCCGGCGAGTCGACGTGATCCATCACGCCGATGTCGGCCGACTCTGCTCGGCGTTTGGACCGGGCGGCCGTCGCACGAACCTGTGACCCCGTCTTGGCAGCCATCACCGGTGGTGACGTCCGCGAAGATGAGAGAAGGCTGTGCTAGCCCGATCCTCCCGCACCATCGATCCGCCCGTGCCGCGACGCTCATCCCTAAGTGCCGGCGGACGTCCTGAGTCGAACCCGTCTCACGTCGAAGCCGGTGCCGCGGCCTCGGGTTCGACGGATTCGCTTCGCAGCCGACGTGAAGGCCGAAGCCATCGGTCGGTGCGACCTGGTGACCACCGTCCGTGGTGGTCGCAGTCAGGTGTTGCCTTGGTGTCGACCTCCGTGTCGACGGCAACGGGTCGCGAATCGTGGTTGTCTGTGCGTCTCCGGTTGAAGGTTCTCGACCGATTCCGATCGGCCGTTCGATGCCCTGCGCCCTCCGCACATGCGGGGTCGCTCCACACGGACGACGCACGGCGACAAGTCGCCAATGGGTCCGCTCAGCTGTTGCAGTCGAGAGTCAACGTCCTTGGCACGAGCCCGATGGCTTCGGGTCGAGTCGCCATCCTGGCGTGCCTTTGCTCTCTCCCGCGTTTATCCCATACCGCCTCGCTCGACGCACCTCTGCTCTTGCTCCGCGACAGCAAACGCCACAACCTGTTGGGTTCGCGTGTCTGCCTCGGTAGCAAAGGTGGTGTTAGCCCGCTGCACGCCGTCGGTCCTTGACGGCCTTGTAGCGATCTGCAATTTCGGCCCGCTGGCGATCCTTCGTCTCGCGGTACTCGAGGTAGTCCTGTCGGTTCCACAGCTGCAAGTGGTTGCGAACACCCACGAGCATGACCTCTCGGCCGAGCTGCTTGCGGTCGACAGTGCCCTCCGGAAGCACCACGCGGCCTGCCTTGTCAGGCGTGAGCCGCGATGCCTGCCCGAGGACGGTGAGCATGTAGTCCAACTCGTCGTCGTCGGGCACGGGGTCGTCTGATTCGGGTGCGACGCGCTCTTCGTAGTATCGCTCCGGGTAGAGCCAGATCTGGTGGTTCTTGCCGCGAAGGATGATGAAGGTGCTCTCGTCGCCACGCTCCATTTGCCGACGTACTTCTGCAGGGACGAGGAGTCGTCCCTTGTCGTCCACCGTGAGCGGCATTTCGCCGATAAAGAACGGCCCCCGCGAGACAGTTGCTCGGGATGGGGTCGTTGGAGGCTCATCAGTGGTCGTCGGCACCGGGTCGCTGAATCGTCCGCCGTGGTCTCGCGTGCCACTCTGGTGTGGATCGTGTTCCGATCGGCGGTTGTGTCAGGGAAATCTATCCGATCCATTCCACCGCGTCTAGCGACGACTCCACTGCGTTCTGCGGCGGTCGAACGCGCGCATCCGGGGCTGATATCGCTGCCGAAAAATGGCCGAAACCACTGAGAAACAACGCCCTGCGTAATTATTCAGACGTTGTGCACACGGTGGATTGTTGCTGCCGTTTTCGCTGCCACGACAACATGGCGCAGCCGATTGGCAACGCAAAGCCACCCGCGACCAGCCAGTGGAGCCCAATGGGAGACGATGCCACCCCCGGCAGTCCCACAAGCACGACCCCCGCAACAAGCGTCGAGCGGGCGATCCAAAAGGCACTGCCTCCCATCCGCCACGGCAGCAGGGCCGCGACGCTCGCTCCCGCCACGGCCGCGACGAGCGGCAGAACCCCCGCGAGCGACGTCAGCTGCGACGTCATCCAGGCAAACACCGCGACCACAAAGGCGACGCCTGCGACCTCGGCCAGGCGGTGACGCAAGTCCAACGCGAACCAGGCGAGCGCCAACGCGACGAGCCAAAGGCCAAGCCCCGGTCCGTCAACGCCGATCGCGGCAAGCTCCGTCGCCAAGCTGACGCCCGCCCCGGCCAGTCCGGTGGCGAGGACGAGGGCAATCAGGGCCGTCATCGACTCATCGCTTGAAGAAGGACTTGCCGTCACTGTCGAACTTGCTGAGCCGGTTGTGAACGTACAGGCCCTCAAGCAGCAGCTCGCCCGCGCCGGCCAAGACCTGCGGATCGTCTGGATCCATCTGCATTGCGCGAGCGACGTTCTCCGCGCCGTCGCGAAGGCCATTGACAGCCTCCATGTTCGCGACGAACTCCTTGGCCGACAACTCGTCATCGGCCGGGAACGAGAGGTTGCCCTCGAATTGCTCGATGATCGTCTCGAATGAGTCGGGATCGGCGACCGCGTCGAAGACGTTCTTGACCGCCTCGCCGATGAGCGTGCGGAGGAGCTTGTCTTCGCTGGCATCGTCCTCGGCGAGCGTCATCTCGACCTTGCCGCGGCTGCTGGCGATGACGTGCTGCAAATCGCACGGCCGGACGGCGACGCGTTCCTCGCCTGTGAGGATGCCGCGACGCTCCGCGTTGCTGACGGCCGATTCGAGATTGGCGATGCTGGTGCGGACCGACACGCCCGACGCCTGCGAGACGTGCGGGCTGGTGCGGGCGAGGCGGACGACTTCCTCGATGATCATCTGCATGAACGGCGGCACGACCACGCCCACGCCGCTGCCGGCTGGGCCTTCGTCGCGGTCGAGCCAGGCATTTTCGCGAGCGATCTCGATGCCTTCCTGTGCCGTCGCCGGGTAGTGCGTGCGGACGACCGTCCCGATGCGGTCCTTGAGCGGCGTGACGATTCGGCCGCGGTTGGTGTAGTCCTCGGGGTTGGCGCTGAACGTGAGGAAGACGTCGAGCTCAAGGCGGATCGGGTAGCCGCGAATCTGGACGTCGCGTTCCTCGAGCACGTTGAACAGGCCGACTTGGATGCGCGGCGAGAGGTCGGGCAGCTCGTTGATGGCGAAGATGCCGCGATTCGCCCGCGGGATCAGCCCGAAGTGCATGGTCGACTCATCCGACAGGTACCGACCTTCGGCGTGCTTGACGAGGTCGATCTCGCCGATGAGGTCGGCGATCGTGACGTCCGGCGTGGCGAGCTTTTCCTGGTATCGCTTGCTGCGATGGACCCACTCGACGGGCGTGTCGTCGCCGTGGTCCTGGACTTTGCGTCGGCCGACCTGCGTCATGGGAATCAGCGGGTCGTCGCTGATGTCGAGCCCGCCGATGACAGGAATCCACTCGTCGAGCAGCTCTGGCAGCATGCGGAGGATGCGCGTCTTGGCCTGCCCGCGGAGGCCGAGGAAGAGGAGATCGTGCTTGGCGAGCAGGCCGTTGATGACCTGCGGGACAACGGTGTCTCGATAGCCGCGGATGCCTGGGAAGAGGTCGTCCTGGTTCCGCAGCTTGGTGATGAGGTTCCTGCGCAGCTCGTCTTTGACCGGCAAAAAGTGGTAATCGGTCTCCTTGAGCTGCCCGAGCGTGGCGGCGGTGGGGTGCGGATGCGTGGGCTGGGTTTCTGCCATGTCGTGCGGATTCGTCGCGTCGATTGAAAGGACCCACAACACTACGAGCGACGTCGATGCACTGACGGTTTCAAGAACTGCACGGCGCTCGCCGACGTCAAGCGCATGTCGATCACCTATCGTGCGGCGATGTCGGAAGCTCCTGCCCGACGATGGCCCGCGTGGCTCATGGCGGTGCTGACCGTCGTCCTCGTCGCTGGCACGGCCGGCGTTGGTTGGTTGCTGATTCAGCGCGATAACGGCAGCGCGACGGCCGTCACGCCCGTCGACAGTCGGCCGCGATTGAACGACCCGGCCCAGTCTGCGCCAAACCCGGCGCCGCCGGATTCGGAACCCGAGACGCCGCCGCAGCACCTTCTCGTCGATGGCGACTACTACGTCCACGTCAAGCTGATCGAACTCCGGGCCGACCCGGACAACGCCTGGGACGCGCGCGGCGGCGCTCCCGACATTCGCTACAACCTCTACTGGAACGACACCCTCGTCCACGACGGCCCAACGCGCGACGATCGTCTCATCGCCGAGTGGGACCTCATCGCAGTCGACGTCCATGAGGCACTGCTGAGCGGCGAGGTCGACATCGCGAGCGCCGTCAAGGCTCCGCTCGTCCGAGCGGCGGACGGTGGCGTGCTGCGGATCGAGATCTACGACGACGACGACTTCACACCCAGCGACGAGGCCGGCCGGTTCGACCTGCCGATGGCGACGTTGCGGGAAGGCGTGAACCGGCTCGAGTTTGCCGAGGGTGGCGTCGTGCGGATCGTGCTCGACCTCGTTCCACGCGAGACGGCACTGCCCGATCTGCTCCAGAGGGCCAGCGACCGATGAGGCGGTCGATCGTCCGACTATTCACCCTCGTCTCTGCCGTGCTGCTGGGCCTGGGTCTGGTAGCACCGGCGATGACGCTCACGACCGACTTCGGCCGGTGGGACGGCTGGGTTCGGCTGCTCGATCCGGACACGTCTGCCGAGCGCGAGCAGAGCTATAGCCTGCTCGGCGGGATCACGACGCTCGTCCGCGGCGGCGACGTCGCGATCGGGCTCGTCCTGCTCGCGTTCACCGTTGCCTTTCCAACGCTGAAGCTCGCGCTGCTCGCCTTCGCCAACGAACGGACCGGGCCAACGCTCGCGTCGTCGATCGCACGTCATGCGGGCAAGTGGTCACTTTTGGACGTGCTGGTCATCGCAATGCTCGTGCTTGCGATCAAGGGCCTTCCCGGCGGGAGCGAGCTGGCGCTGCGCTGGGGCGTCTGGATGTTTGCCAGCAGCGTCGTGCTCTCGCTCATCGCGTCGATTGTGGAGAAGCAGGAGGGCAGGCTCGCTGAGCCCACACCCGAAACTACCTGACGATCGGAGCAGTTCGAGGACTCAGCGCCACGGCGCGTCGCGGGCGGGGTCGAAGTCGGCGGAATCCTTGAGCTGCTCGACGAGTTGCTTCTGTTCGTCCGTCAGCGACTTGGGCACGATGACCTTCACGACGCACAACTGATCGCCGCTCTCCGGGCCTTTGGTAATGCCCTGGCCCTTAATGCGGAGCTTCTGGCCGCTGCTGGAGCCGGGCGGGATCGTCAGCGTGACCTTGCCGTCGAGCGTCGGCACTTCGACCTTGCCGCCGAGCAGGGCGTCCCAGACGGTGACGGGCACGTCGAGCAGCACGTTCAGGCCGTCGCGGCGGAAGTAGGCGTGATCGCGCACGCTGACGACGAGAATCAGGTCGCCCACCACGCCAGCCGCTCGCTGGCCTCGGCCACGCAGGCGGACGCGTTGGCCGTCTTTGACGCCCGGCGGCACCTTGGCCTCGATCTTTTCCGCCTCTCCGGGCGTCGAGATGCGGACCGTCGTGCCGTTGGCGGCGTCGCGGAAGTCGATCGTGACGGGCACCTCGATATTCAGCTCGTTCGCCCGCGGCCGGGATCGCGAGTCCGTCGCGTAGTCGCCGGGCCCCGGACGCTGCCTGACGCCGCGCCTGCCGAACGGACCTGCCGAACCGAACAAGCCTTCGAAGATGTCGCCGAACTGTCCGTTGCGGAGCTCTTCGAGGTCTTCGGGATTCATCTGCCGACCGCCAAACCCGCCCGGGAACCCGCTGGGTCCGCCGCTGCCTGTTGGGCCGTAGCCGCCGAACGGATCACCACCGCCACCCGGTGCGCCGGCTCCGACGCCGGCGTGGCCGAATTGGTCGTACATCTTCCGCTTCTCCGGGTCGCCCAGGACGTCGTACGCCTCCTGGACTTCCTGGAACTTCGTCGCGGCAGACGGGTCGTCCTTGTTGACGTCCGGGTGGAGCTTGCGGGCGAGTTTGCGGTGCGCCTTCTTGATCGCGGCCGCATCGGCGGTGCGGGGCAGCTCCAGAACCTCGTAGTAATCGCGCGGCATCGTCGGGCGGCGACTCTAGCGCGAAAGCCGAAGCTTGTGCCGCTCGCCGTGACGCGGCTAAGTTCCATGCATGAGCGACACCGCGACGGGTACCCAGAAGTTCGGCATCGTCGGCCTCGAAGTGATGGGCCGAAACATCGCCCTCAACATCGAGCGCAACGGCTACCCAATCGCCGTCTTCAACCGGACGACCAGCAAGTCCGAGGACTTCGTTAAGGAGAACGAGGGCAAGAACATCAAGATGGGCAAGACCTACGAGGAGTTCGTCGCCCTTCTGGAGAAGCCGCGTCGCATCCTCGTCATGGTCAAGGCCGGCAAGCCGGTCGACTACGTGCTCGATGACCTCAAGCCGCTCCTGGACAAGGACGACATGGTCATCGACGGCGGCAACTCGCTTTTCACCGACACCGAGCGGCGGGCCAAGGACATGGAGGAGCACGGCTTCGGCTTCTTCGGCTGCGGCGTCTCGGGCGGCGAGGAAGGCGCTCTCTGGGGTCCGTCGCTCATGCCCGGCGGCACGGAGAAGCTGTATGACGAGGTCGACGAGATCCTCAAGAAGATCAGCGCCAAGGCGGAGGAAGACGGCAAGCCCTGCGTCACCTACCTCGGCAACGGCGGGGCGGGGCACTTCGTCAAGATGGTCCACAACGGCATCGAGTACGGCGACATGCAGCTCATCGCCGAGAGCTACGACCTGCTCAAGCGCGTCGGCGGACTGACCAACGGCGAGCTGGCCGACGTCTTCAGTGACTGGAACACCGGGCAAGACCTCCAGTCGTTCCTCATCGACATCACCGCCGACATCTTCAAGTACGGCAAAGCCGACGGTGACAGCGAAGACCTGATCGACCTCGTCCGCGACGCTGCCAAGGCCAAGGGGACCGGTGCCTGGACGGTCAAGGCCGGCATGGATTTGGGCGTGAGCATTCCGACGATCGCCGAAGCCGTGATGGCGCGGAGCATCAGCGACCGAAAGGGCGAACGCGAGAAGGCGGAAGGCGTCCTGGCTGGTCCTACGCCCGCCAGCGGCAGCATCGACAAGGCCAAGCTCATCACCGACGTGCGGGCCGCGCTCTACTGCTCGAAAATCTGCAGCTACGCCCAGGGCTTCACGCTCCTGCAGGCGGCGGACAAGGAGTACGACTTCGGCCTTCGCATCAAGGAAGTCGCGGGCATCTGGCGAGCCGGCTGCATCATCCGTGCGGCGTTCCTCAACGACATCACGGCGGCGATCAGCAAGCAGCCTGACCTGGCAAACCTGTTGATGGCCGAGCAGTTCACGAACGAGCTTGCCGAGCGGCAGGCGGCTTGGCGTCGCGTCGTCCGCCTCGCCGCCGAGCAGGGCGTGCCGGTGCCAGGGTTTGCCACGAGCCTCGCGTACTACGACAGCTACCGCACCGCCCGTCTCCCTGCCAACCTGATCCAGGCGCAGCGCGACTTCTTCGGGGCGCACACTTACGAGCGTCTTGACAAGCCAGTCGGTGAGACTTTCCACACCGAGTGGAACGAGCGCGGGTAGGAAGGGTCTGATGAGCGGTTGATTGAACTTGCGACTTCCGAGCCGTCGATTGTCGCGGAGGTTCGCTAGCGCTCACCGCTAAGCGGGGAGTGGGCTTTGTAGGTGAAACAACCGAAGTCTTGAGGTTCGATGGTTCACTTAGCGCGGATCAACATTCGATGGAGCGTCCAGTGCCACGACGTGACAACGTCGTGCTCTTGTCCGGACACGACGTTGTCACTTCGTGGCACGATCGATCCGCTACGGGCAAGGTCAACTTGCTCTAGCCAGGTGCCACTGCGTTCTTGCAGTGCTTGCGATCGACCACTGCAATGATGCAGTGGCACCAGTCGTCATGCGTAGGAAATCAAGTTGAGTGTCGCCTGGAAGATTTTGCACATATCGGTTTCGTTATCAGGAACACTTCGTGTTAAGACTCGATGGTTCACGTAGCCGCCCGCGTGAGCGAGCGCTTCTGCAACTGCGCGTGGGTGGCGAAAAGCTTGGCTCGGTCGGGTCCACTTGGGACTCTTGAGTCGAATCCGCGATGCGTTGCTCAGTAGAGACTGAACGACGAGCGTCATTCGAAGAGAGCGTCCAGAGCGGTCTGTCGAGACTCGCGACGATGTTGATGTGGAGAGTCCACGCAAATGCCCCGGCACGCGATGTGCCGGGGCTCTTCTCGCCATCCGGAAGATGTCGGATGGGGTGGCCGGATCAGGCCTCGACGGCACCGACGGAGCGTTGGCCGTTGCTGTCGCGCCAGTTGCCGTAGAAGTCGACGAAGACACCTTCGTACTGAGCGCCGGCGTTTCGGGCCACGCCATTCGGGCGGTACTGGCTGTCGAGGCTCGTGTTGGCGAAGACGTCGTCGTCGACGCGGGAGAAGCTGAGCCAGTCCTGCTTGGTCTGGAAGCCGGAGTTGCCGCCGCCCGTGCCGACCCAGAGCAGGCCGTCGGCCCAGGCGAGATAGTCGGCGTCGGCCCAGACGTTGTTCTCGATCGTCGAGAACCCGTTCAGGTTGTTGGCGTTGATCTGCAGCAGGGCGGTGCCATTCGGGCCGACATAGAGGTCGGGCGCCACGTACAGGTTGTTGGCCAAGGCGATGTCATCGGTGCCGGCCCAGACCCGGGCGAACTGCCCGATGGTGCCGTCGTTGATGATCGTGTTGTTGACGATGTGCGCGTCGACCACGCCTCGGTTGTACGTCGAGCTGTAGCCTTCGACCACGATCGCGGTCATGTCGTCGGAGTCGAAGATGTTGCTGCGAAGGTGAACGTGTTCGGCACCGTGCTCGATGATGTAGGAGCCTGTGACGCGGTTGCCCTCAAAGACGCTGTGGCGGAACCGGGCCCACGTTTCGGACAGGCCGTCGGCATCGCCGAGCGGGCCGGTGCCGTTGCTGCCGTTGAGGCGGTTGCCCCAGACGTAAGCGTGCTGACCCTTCTGGACGTTGACGACGCCCTTGGCGTAGTCGTAGGGGTCGCCCTGGTCGCGTCGGTCGATGTTACCGAAGTCGTTGTCGCCGACGTTGACCCGCTCGCCGCCGCTGATGCGGACGATGTGCTCGCGTGTGCTGTTCGGGACGGAGTTGCCCAGGATCGTCCAGTCGTTGCCTTCGATCCAGGTGAAGTAGCGACGAAGATCGCGCGTGCCGGGCACGTCGTTCTCCAGAACCAGAATGCCGTCCGGAGCGGCCGAGCCGAGGATGGCGTCGCCCATGTCGTCGAACGTCACGTTGTAAACGGTGATGTTCTTACCCGACGGCTGGATGGCGGCGGGAATGCCGTAGCCACTGGTGTCGTTGCCGTAAGGCGAGTCGAACGTGACGTCGCGGACGGTGAAGTCGGTCTTGCTGGTATCGAACCAGAAGACGGACTTGTTGTTCCAGTGTTCACGCGGGTTGGTCCACATGATCGTCGGCTTCTGGCCTGAGCCGTAAGCACCGACGACGACGTTGTTGAGGTGGATTTGCAGCGTCGTGTCGACGTCGTAGGTGTGGCCGCGCTCGAGGACGAGCTTGGTGTTGTTGCCGAGCTGGTGGATGCGCTCGACGCCGCGCTCGATCGTCCGGACGGGCGAGGAGGAGCTCGTGCCCGAGTTGCCGTCGTTGCCCCACCGGGAGACGTAGACCGTTGTCCGCGAATCGGGCGTGACGTTGACGGTGCGTGTTGTCGTGTCGGACTGACCGGCCTCGTTCCAGACGGTCAGGCGGACCGTGTAGGAACCGGGGTTCTCGTAGAGGTGGCCTGCGTTGAAGCCGGTGATCTTGTTGTACTTGCCGCCGGGGTTGCCAAAGTCCCACTCGATGCGGGCGGTGTCTTCGTCGCCGACGTTGAACGAGGTGTCCAGGGCATGGGCGTGGAAGCTCATGCCGGCCATGATCGAGGTGGAGGTGACCGCGGTGATCCGGGCGTCGGGCCGAACGTTGGACGTCGGCGGCGTCGGCGTGCCGGGGTTGGACGGCGGGGTCGGATTCGACGGCGGCGGTGGCGGCGGTGCGGGCGGTGGAGGTGGCGGCGGCGTCGGGTTGTTGCCGTTGACCGGACGCAGCTCGATGTAGTCCACGTTGGCTGCGTCGCCGCCGTTGGGCTGGCTGAACTCGAGGCGAATCACCTGCGTGCCCGAGCCCAGTGAAATCCGGCCGAGGCTCTGCTCCGAGAAGTTCTGCCAGCCGTTGCGGTCGATGACGCGAGATGCGTTGTCGCCGTCCTCAGTGACGATGCGGACCGAGCCCTGCCAGTTGGCCGTGGCCGCGTTGACGATGGCTTCGTACTCGCCCGCCTGCTGGACGTTGATCGTGTAGTTGAGCCACTCACCCGTGTCGGCCCAGCCGACGTGCGTGTTGCCGCCGCCGTTGTTGATGTCGACGCGATCGCCGCCACGCAGCGAGGACGAGCCGAACGACTCGGACGTCGTGTCGTTGTACGCAACGCCTTGGCCACCACGGTCATAGTGCTCGGCCTGGATGCGGTCGGTCGCGTTGATCGGCGAGCTGCCGTAGGGCTGAGAGCCCGACGGGTTATTCGACGGCGGAGTCGGATTGCTCGGCGTGGAGCCACCGCCGACGCGTTCGAGCTCGATCCAGTCGAAGTCGCCGACGTCGCCGTTGGTGGCATTGAACGTGACGCGAAGGACCTTCTGGCCCGACGACAGGTTGATGGTGCCGAGGTCGAAGGTGTCGAAGTCGGACCAGCCGTCGGTCGTAATCCGCGTTTCGCGGGTCTGGCCGTCGATCGAGACGCGGACTGAGCCGTCGTTGTTGGGGCTGGCGGCGCGGAGCTTGACGCGGTACTCGCCGGATTGCTGGACGTTGGTCGTGTACTCCAGCCACTCGCCCGAGCGGATCCAGCCGACGACGGAGTCGCCTCGGCCGAGGTCGACGCCGGTGTTGCGGAAGTTCCCGCCGCCGTTGTCGCGGTTGGGGTCGGTGTCGTAGAAGGCGACGTTCTGCCCGCCGTTGTCGTAGTGCTCGGCTTGGATACGGCCGGGTACGGGCCGGGCACTGCCGTTGTACGGCTGCTGACCCGAGGATGACCCGCCGCCGCCCGAACTACCACCGCCACTTCCGCCACCGGGCGGGTTGATGATCGCATCGACGCCGGACCGCTGTTCGACCTCACTTGCGCGGTCGTAGCCGCTGCGGGCGTTGGCTCGGTCGTTGCCCGACCCGCCGTGAAGAGTGTCGTCGCCGGCACCGGTCTCGAAGACGTCGTTGCCGGCCTTGCCCTCGGCATAAACGGGGATGTCGATCTGCGAGTCCATCTCGAAGCGATCGTCGCGCGAGCCGCCCTCGAACTCGATGCGATCCACGCCGTGCTTGCCGTACCAGCCGTCGTCCTGGCCATTGTTCAGGATGACCTTGATGTAGCCGCCGTAGTCAACGACATCGACCTCGTTGCGGCTGTTGTCGTTGCCGTCGACCGTGACCACGCCTTGTGAGAAGGACACGCCCGACAGGAGCCGGCGACCCTCAAGCTTCTCAAGGCTTTGCCCGGGGGCGTCGGGTTCGGGCGTCACGAAAACGGGAAGAACCGCAGAAATCGCATTGCGGCACGCTTGTTGTCCACGGATCCGGGCGGCAGCGAGGCGGCTTAGGCGATCGGTCCAGAGATTCGGCATCGTCGGCATCGGCGGTGCGTGAGGGGGTTTGGGGCAGGTTCGGCGGTTGGTCTCAAAACGCAGCGGGCTCGTCAAAGCCCACTGAATCAGCGATGCTGTGTGCCGGAGAGTCCGACACCCACGCTCCGTTGAAAGCAACGACGGTCCATCGTCGCGTTCGGTGGAGTGCTCCCGGATGACCGGCATAACTCCACGCACGGAGACGTCATGGCGACGCCTCCGGCTCCTTCCCATCGGCTGACACGCTCGGGCGACGGACGGTTAGGACAGGTCTGATATTTTTTCCCCTGACGCGGCAAGAGGCCGCATCGCCCGCACTCGGCCACACTAAAAACCCGAACAGAGCGAGAACGTCGGCCACAGCAGACGACAGACCGAACGCCCGTCGACGCGATCTCAACGTCACTCTAAAGCGTCGGACGAGAACTCAGAGAGCAGACGCCTTCTGGCCCCGGCGGCGGCGGGCATTGATGATCTTCCGGCCGCTCTTGGTTCTCATGCGGGCACGGAAGCCAAGCTTGCGAGCACGCTTGACCTTGCTGATGCGGTGTGGGTAGTGCATGAGGCGTCCTTCCCGACTGGCGGGCCGGCACACTAGGGCCAGTCGACCGCGCTGGGCAACTGCGTGTCAGAATGCACGGTCGTCCGATGAACCCGGCCGAGTAACATTTTTCCAATTCCTCCGGTTGCTTCCAGAACAGCATCGTCAATTCTGGTCTAATCTCCGCCCGGCTACCGCTGCGGCGATGATGGCTGGACCGACCGAAGATGCCCTGAAGAACCGATGGAAGAGACCAAGATCGAGGTGGCAGAACAGCTGCTGCACCACCA
>JBCDKH010000032.1 GCA_038746835.1 Planctomycetota bacterium
CCGGAGTCGAGCAGACGCTGACGACGGACTGGATCCACGTCAACAGCGGCGGCATCTTCCAGATCGGATCAGAGTCTGATCGGTACGACCAAGGCGACTTCACGCTCACGCTGACCGGCACCAACCCCGACGCCGACTACACGGTCGAGACGGCGATGGGGTCGATGCAGATCATGAACAACGACGGCTTCCTCATGGCCGCCGGTGGTGGGCAGCTGCAGTTCTTCGGCGAGGAGAAGCTCAGCTTTACCAAGCTCGCCTCGACAGCCAATGCTGGCTCGAGTGTCATCGAGGTCGAGAATGTCATCGAACGCAACTTCGACGGCACCACGTCCGCAGCGTCCGACGGTGTCCTCGACTGGCGAGTCGGCGATCGCATCGTCATCGCCAGCAGCACCCGCGATTACAACGACGAAGACGTCCGCGTCATCACGGCGATCCAGAACCTGGGCACCACCACGCAGATCGCGGTCAACGCCCCGCTCACGCACCGCCACTACGGCGAGATCGAGGCATACGACAACGGCACGCGCGAGATCGACCTCCGCGCCGAAGTCGCCCTGCTCGACCGAAACGTCGTCATTCAGGGACTGGCATCCCAGGACACCGACAATAGCTTCGGCGACCGTGCTCGATTCAACGCGGGCCTCAGCCAGGGCGTCGGCGGACACATCATGATCATGCCGACCGCCGGGCAGGTCCGCATGGACGGCGTTCAGCTGGATCGCATGGGGCAGTCGGGTCGCCTCGGGCGCTATCCGATGCACTGGCACATCGCGGGCGATCGCACGGGTGACTTCATCCGCAACTCGTCGGTCACCAACTCCAACAACCGCGGCATCACCATCCACGGCACGCACAACGTGCTGCTGGAGGGCAACGTCCTCCACGACATCCACGGCCACGGCTTCTTCATGGAAGACGCCGTCGAGAACGGCAACCAGTACCTGTCGAACATCACCTTCGGCATCCACGCGGTCGGCCAGGTCAACGGCAACATCAACCTGAGCGACCCGTTCATCGTCGACACGCACGACCACGTCGGGCAAAACTCCGAGCGCTTCCTGAGCTCAGCCGGATACTGGATGACCAACCCGGCCAACATCTGGGTCGGCAACATCTCGGCGGGCTCCGAAGGCACCGGCTTCTGGTTCCTCTTCCCCGACCGCGCCATCGGCCTATCGGCGCAGGACCCGCAGTACGACAACGTTCGTCCCGATCGAACCAACCTCTGGACGTTCGATCACAACAGCTCGCACTCCTCGCCGATCGGTCTCAACTTCGACCGCGGGAGCGATCTGGAGGTTCCCGTCGGCGGTCAGCTCAAGGCCAACTTCGATGGCGACGAGCACCGTCCGTCGGAAGAGCCGCAGATCAACTACTTCACGGGCTACAAGCACAACACCGGCGTCTACCACCGTGGCCGGATCGGTAACTTCCACGAGAACAAGTTCGCCGACAGCGGCCGAGGGACGTTCATCACGTTCACTCAGCGGATCACCAACGCCCTTTACGTCGGACACAGCCGCGGTAACAGCGACCCGAGCGACCTCGTCGCCGGCCACGTCTTCTACGACGGTGCCAACACGCTGACCGGGACGCACTTTGCCGGTTTCACAGCGAACAACGCCCACATGTTCCGCGCTCACGGTGCTGCCCAGCGGCTGACGCACTTCGTGATGAGCGACACGTCCTTCGAGGACGACGGATCCGCCAACGCCGTCAGCTTCACCAACCCCGGCGGCGGGCTCAACTACGACCCGGTCGGCAAGAGCTTCCCGTCGGTCGTCTACGACGCGGACGGCACCTTCACCGGTCACGTCGGTGGTTCGGCCGGCTCGACGATCGTCGGCGACCATCCGTTCTTCTACAACTCGTCCGACTTCCGCCCGTCCGGCTGGAACGCACGCGTGACCGACGACCTCTATGCGATGTTCCGGATGCGTGAGCCCGTCAACAACGCCCTCTTCCGCGTGACCTCACCCGACGGCGAGACCGGCCAGGCACGTCCCGGCACCGGCCAGTTCAACGGCACGAACACCATCATGAAGATGGACGACGGCGACTATTCCGTCACGTTCCCAGACGGGCTGAACTCGATCTCAAACGGATTCGACATCAAGTACAACACCCTTGTCGGGCCGGGCGACGGCTCGACGATGGTCCGCTTCGTCGGCGTTGCGGATCGCGTGACGGTGAACAACCGCCCGCGCGTCGACAACCTCGAGATGCTCCGTCAGGCCAACAGCACGAGCTTTGCGGTCGACGGGTTCGACGTGTGGGTGAAGTTCTTTAGCTCGTCCAACGAGGTCGATTTCGTCCCCGGCACGAACGCTCCGATCGCCGTTGACGACAGCCAGCAGACCGACGAGTCGACGTCGGTTGTCATCCCGGTGCTAAGCAACGACTCGGGCATCGGCATCCAGATCGCTGCCTCGGCCGGCAGTGTCGTTGCGGACTATCGCGACGATTTCGACGACGACGGCTTCCCCGCGAATTGGCAGTACCTCTGGAACGGCAGCAGCAGCTTTGGCAACCCGTCAGGCTACTCAGCCATGAGCTGGGACGCGTGGCGCTACAAGTCGCCGGCAAGCAACTTCCCCTATCTAACGCCCACCGCCGCCCATCCGGGCGACTCGGCAGGCGAGAACAACGCGCCGACCGACCGATTCGCCATCGCGGCCTACACGGTCGACGTCACCGGCAACTACGCGATCGCCAACAGCTTCATCAACCGAAGCGGCACCTTCGGCGATGGCGTCGAGGTGGCGATCCACACGACCAACAGTCCGGTCCAGCAGGTCGCAAGCGTCGGGGCAGCCAGCAGCGGCACCTTCGACACGTCGCTCGGATTCCTCCCGGCTGGCACGACTATCTACGTGGGCGTCGGCTCGGACGGTCCGGGCGAAGGCTCTGGCAAGGCGAACGACGGCGTGAGCTGGGACTTCTCAATCGTCCGTGAGCAGAGCACCACATCGACCAACGGCGCGACGCTGACCACCGTCGGCTCGACCATCGTCTACGTCCCGGGCAACCTCTTCGAAGGCCTCAACGCCGGCGAGCAGATCGTCGACACCTTCAGCTACACGATCTCCGACATCAACGGCCAGACCGACTCGGCGACCGTTTCGGTCGTGGTCAACGGCGTCGGCACGGTCACTCCGCTGGTGCGAATCGAGGACGTGGCCGTCGCATCGACCGCGTGGACGCCCGACTTCATGGCGCAGCTCGAAAGCGAGTCGCTCGGCGTCGGCGGATACGAAGTGTCGACCGGCACGACGCAGGGCGTCCCGCTCCGCTGGGGCAACGTCGATCAGGTGTCGCTGCGGTTCAGCGACGACCTCATCGTCGGAGCAAACGACGTGGTACTCGTCGGCAGCCAGACGGGTGTCGTCGGTGTCGAGTCGTTTGCGTTCGATGCCGACAGCCACGTCGCGACGTGGACGTTCGCAGACTCGCTCGCGGCCGATCAGTACACGATGAACCTCGTCACTGCGGTCGACACGCAGGGTCGTTTCATCGACGGCGAGTGGCTCAATGGCGTGAGCACGGCAAGCGGAGATGGCCTCGAAGGCGGACTCTTCTCGTTCGCGTTCAATGTCCTTCCGGGCGACTCCAACGGTGATGGCGAGGTCAACCTTGCCGACTTCGGTGCGCTGCGATCGGTCTTTGGCACGCAGAACTTCGCAGCCGACTTCGATGGCGACACGTTCGTCACGCTTGCCGACTTCGGAATCCTGCGGACGTACTTCGGCCAGTCCCTGTCGAGCCTCGACGACTCGCTGTTCGCATGAGGCGAACGCGCAGGATCAGCGTGCCCTCGGCGCCCGGCTTTCGATCACGACGCGTGTGACGCCCACCCGTTCGCCGTCGCAATCGATGAACGCCTCGAATCGCGCCGGTCCCAGTGGCAGCGTGACATTGCGAATCGTCTGACAGCCGAGCCGCGATGGGATCCGCCGCGTGAATGACCAGTCACCGCAGGCCAGGTGCAGTGTCGCGCGATCTTTGACGAACTCAGGGTGCGTGATGTCGATTTGAAACGGACCGCCGTCGCAGACGTCGACCGGCCACCAGCCAGGGTTATCGTGGCTCCAGCCTTCGCGGCCCTCTTCGTACGGACGCCAGTCCTGCCAGGTCAGATCGACACGCGGCTGCGACGGACGCCCAAGCGAAGCCGGCACCGGCTCGAACAGCGACGGGTGACGTGCCGGATCGACCTCGTCGAAAAACGTCTCGTAGACGACGCGAAGCCGCTCGGTCAGATCGGGATGATCGCTTGAAACCTCGTGTGTCTCGTCCGGCAGCACGTAGAGCTCATCGGCCTTTTCTTCGTGCGGCCGGGTCAGCTTGAAGCCGCCCTGCACGACCGCGTAGTTGCGATATCGAACAGGCCTTTCGCCGCGATGCCACTGGAGCACCAGCGACCGGTCAGCGTCTGCGGGTTTGAAGAGGTCCGCTCCATCAAGTGCCAGCCGCTCGGTCGACGCCCCGGCCAACCGGGCGAATGTCGGCAGCCAATCCATCGGGCCGCACACACGCTCGTCGTCACCGGCTGTCAGACCGGCCGGCCACTGCGCGATGCACGGCACGCGGACGCCGCCCTCGTAGACCGTGCTCTTGATTCCGAGAAGTCCGGCATTGAATCGAGGCTCACCGTCCATCCACGACGACCCACACTGGCCGTGGTCCGACGTGAACAAAACCAACGTGTCGTTCTCCAGCCCAAGCTCACGAATCGTCGAAACCAACCGCCCGACGGCAGCGTCGATGTTCTCGACCATCGCGTAAACCCGCGACGTCGATTCGTTGAGCCCCGCCGCCCGGTACCGGTCCGCCCAGTCGTCCGGAACCTCCAGCGGTGAGTGCGGGCAATTCGGTGCGACGTAGGCGAACCAGGGGCCGTCCTTTTGCTCACGAATCCAGTCGCTCGCGGCGTCAGCGAAGACGTCAGTGCAATAGCCCTCGTGCCGGACGAGCTCGCCATTGAGGTCGAGCACCGGATCGAGATAGCGATTGCCTGGAACGTCACCGGGCTGGCCAATCCCACCGCCGCGATGCCAGAGGACGTGATCGAACCCGCGATCCTGCGGCCGCGACGGATGGCAATCGCCCAGGTGCCACTTGCCGAACAGGCCGGTCGCGTACCCGGCGTCCCGCAGTATCTCAGCGAGCGTGGTCTCGTCGGTCCGCAGTGTGGAGCGGCCGAGGTACGTGTCGATGGCTCCGGTCCGCAGATGGTGACGCCCGGTCATCAGGCTCGCACGGGCCGGCGTGCAGAGCGGGCCCGATCGATAGCCCGTGTAGCGTCGGCCACGCTCGAAGAGCGCATCGAGGTTCGGCGTCCTCGTGTGCGGATTGCCGAAACACGCCAGATCTCCCAGCGCAAGATCGTCGCAGATGACGGTGAGGATGTTCGGTCGATTCGCCAAGCTTTTGTTGTAAAGTAGCCGACCCCACTCCCACCACAACCAGCCCACCTCTCAGCCAGACATGCGCGCAGCCACCCTCCTCGAAGACAAGACTTTCCAGATCGCCGACGTCACGCCGCCCGGGCCAAAGGCGGGACAGGTCCAGGTCGAAGTCGCATGGTGCGGCATCTGCGGCACGGACATGCACATCTTCCACGGCAGCATGGACAAGCGGGTCCCGTTCCCGATGGTCATCGGCCACGAGGCCAGCGCGGTGGTGTCGGCTCTTGGCGAAGGCGTCGACAACGTTGCCGTCGGAGATCCCGTCGTGGTCCGGCCGCTCGACGTGCAAGGCGAGTGCACGGCGACCAAGCGTGGCTTCAGCCACATCAGCAGCAAGATGAAATTCATCGGCATCGACTCGCCCGGCGCATTTCAGAGCCACTGGAACGTGCCGGCCGAGCTGTTGCACAAGCTGCCTGCAGGAATGGACCTGAAGGTGGCCGCGTTCGTCGAGCCGCTCGCTGTGGCGTGTCACGACGTGCGGATGGCCAAGCTGGAAGCCGGCGAGCGTGCGGTGGTCATGGGCGGCGGGCCGATCGGGATGCTGATCGCGATGGTGGCCAAGGCACATGGGGCGTCGGTGCTGCTTTCGGAGGTCAACCCAGCCCGACTAAAGCTGGCCGAGTCGTTCGGCTTCTCCACCGTGAACCCGGCCGAGGCGGACGTCGAGGCGGCGGTGAAAGACTTCACCGGCGGCGACGGCGCTGAGGTGGTGTTCGAGGTGTCGGGCGCGGCGGCGCCGATCGAGATGATGACCAAGCTTGCCGGGGTCCGCGGCCGCGTGGTGGTTGTGGCGATCGTGCCCAAGCCCGCAGCAGTCGACCTGTTCCAGGTCTTCTGGAAAGAGCTGCAGATCATCGGCACGCGGGTCTACGAGCCCGAGGACTACGACCGTGCGATCGCCATGCTCGCCGACGGGCAGATCGATGCCGGCAAGCTCATCACCGGCGAATACGAACTCGGGCAGATCGGCGAGGCGTTCGAGTCCCTCGGCTCGTCGCCAGAGCACATGAAGGTGCTGATCGACTGCCAGAAGTGAACCCGCAGCACGGTTGTTCAACCAGCACTCTCCCCGAAACACGAAAGAAAGAAGCCTCCCGTATGAGCGTCCTCAACACCTTCGATTTGTCAGGAAAAACGGCATTGGTCACCGGTTGCAAGCGTGGCATCGGCCGAGCGATGGCCGTCGCTCTGGCGGAAGCCGGTGCGGACATCGTCGGTGTCAGCGCGACGCTCGAAGCCGGTAGCGACGTCGAGAAGGACGTCACCGCAACGGGTCGATCCTTCAAGGCACACGCGTGCGACTTCGCCGACCGCAAGGCCGTCTACGCATTCGTCGAGAAGGTCCAAGCCGACCACCCGCCGATCGACATTCTCGTCAACAACGCCGGCACCATCCTCCGCAAGCCCGCTGCCGAGCACCCGGACGACTACTGGGACAAAGTCATCGAGGTGAACCTCAACGCCCAGTTCGTCCTGACGCGCGAGTTCGGCAAGGGCATGATCGAACGTGGCAGTGGCAAGGTGATCTTCACCGCCTCGCTGCTGACCTTCCAGGGCGGCATCACGGTGCCCGGCTATGCGGCGAGTAAGGGCGGCATCGGCCAGCTGACGATGGCGTTCGCGAACGAATGGGCAGGCAAAGGCGTCAACGTGAACGCGATCGCCCCGGGCTACATCAGCACCGACAACACCGAGGCCCTTCGCAACGACCCGGAACGTGCGACGTCCATCCTCTCACGCATTCCAGCCGGACGCTGGGGCGAGCCGGACGACTTCAAGGGCCCGGTCGTGTTCCTCGCGTCGTCGGCGTCGGACTACATGCACGGGACGACGATGCTCGTCGACGGCGGCTGGATGGGACGCTGAGATCGAGCCCGACGGCCAAGCTCACGGCAAAACGCGTCGCCCGCTCTCGGCGGCGGATCGGATGATGTCGATGCCTTCCTTGGACTCGGCAGGAACCCACTGGGCGGTCGCGTCCCGGGCGGGCTTGAGAAAACGGCCCGACGGTGCCGGCTCGTACGGCGTCTCCATCAGATCGCGCTCCATCTGATCCTCGATCGATTCCGCCGGCTCTTCCGGCGGAGCCGTCAGGGTCGCCTTGCCTTCCTCGGAAAACTTTTCGAGGTAAACCGCCTGCTCTTGTCCATCGATGCGAAAGACGTAGGCCACAACCGCTTCCTCGCCCTCCACCATGATCGGCGGGATCTGATTGGCCGCAGCGGCGAAGTAGGTTTCGCCGTCATCGACGGTGAAGTAGCTCTCCGTGATGCTGATCACGACCGGGCCGTCCGGCTGAGACTGGTGACGGATGGTCATCCAAAGCACGGACCCGATGATGACAGCCAGCGCGATGACGGCCGACGGCCCCGAGAACTGCTGAATCGTTTCGCGTACTGCCATGGGAGCACCCATCCTGGTTGGAGGCCCAGCGTATCGAATCCGTCTCGCCAACGCTGTGCGGCCTTGTGCCTCGCCCCCGACCTAACGCCGCCGACGGTGGAATATTGCGAAGAAGCACGACGTCCCGGTCGAAGACCGATTCACTCGGCCTTCGCGGCAGCTTCGCGCGTCGTCATCTCGACGTGGTCGGCGAGCTTGGCTTTGAGCGCTTCCAGCTTCTCAAGGCCGCCGGAGTTGAGGTGCTCTCTGGGCGAGGCTGCTGGGCCGGTGCCTTCGGGCTCGGGCATGTCCTTCGTCAGCGTCATGAGCCACTTGTCGAACTCCGTGCCGTCCTCACGCATGGAGAAGTGGATGAGGTGGACGCCCGGCTCTTCGATGTCGAGCCAGATCTGGCCCGGAACACCGACGTGCTTCTCAGGCGTCCGCTGGGCCGAACGCCACTTCCACTGACGCTTGGCGATCCACTGCAGCCGCTGGCCGCTCTCTGGCCAGGTGCCGTTGATGCCGACGTGCAATCCGTTGTCTTCGCTGCCCGTCGAGTAGATGCGTGCCCACACGTAGTACCGCCCTGGCTCTTCGATGACGACCGGATAGGTCAGGATGGCCATCTTGCCAGGCGCGGGGGCGAAGTTGATGCCGGGCGTGATGGTGTCGCCGTGGGTCTGTCGGGTGTCGGGCAGCGCTTCGAGGTACGCCCCGCCGCTAGCGCCTTCGAGGTGTGGCGGATCGGCGTCGGGGGTCACCTCCGGCAACGAGTCGGCCGCGACGCGGTACCAGCGTCGGATTTCGTCGAGATACTGCCCGGCAAAGTCCTCGGCCTCGACGACGAGCATGCCTTCCGATGCGATGGCCGCATGATGAGCTTCGTGTGCCTGGGCAGGCGCCGCCATCAAGCCCAGTGTGGCAACTCCTCCGAGGGCTGTGACGCATGAAGCTTTGAATCGATGGGTTGTTCCTCTTCCGCGATGCAAGACCATCTCGATAGCTTGCCAAAGAAAGCTGTTGTTTTCAAGGCCTGACCATTCGATGCGATGCCGTGTCGTTAGCATTGGCAGCATGCTCAAAGGAATCAGCCCTCTCTTGTCCCCGGACCTTCTGGCGACGCTTTGCCGGATGGGTCACGGCGATGAGATCGTCCTTGCCGATGCACATTTTCCAGGGCACGCACTCGGCGTGCCGGTCCTTCGTGCCGACGGACTGCCGATCGTGCCGCTGCTGGAGGCGATTCTGCCGCTCTTCGAGCTTGACGAGTACGTTGAGTCGCCGCTCGGCATGATGGCCGTCGTGCCAGGCGACACGGAAGACCCGGCCGTCAAGCAGTCGTACCTCGACGCGGCGGCCCGAACGATCGGCCGAGCGCCGAGCGTCGAAATGGTCGAACGGTTCGCGTTCTACGACCGCGCCAAGACCGCCTTTGCCGTCGTGATGACCGGCGATACGGCTAAGTACGCCAACCTGATCCTTCGCAAAGGCGTCACGCCGGTGTGACGGCACCGGAGCGGTCGGTGCACCAGCCGTTTGACAAAGCCCAACTTTATCTGGAAAGTTGCTGCAGCAGCACCGCCTTCTCATGGCGGTGGCAGGTCCGTCACGGCAGGAGGAGCACCGCATGGACGAGGCGACCGAGGAGCACGCGTTCTCGACAAACAAGCCCAAGACCACCCGTCGGACGGTGCACGAGGTCGCGCCCGAGGACCGCGTCCCAACGGGCCAGAAGTTCGCGTACGCGATGGGTGTCGTCTCCGACCACTTCGCGCAGTTCGCGATCAACGCGTTCCTCATGCCGTTCTTCAACCTCGCGCTGGGCATGTCGCCAGCGCTCATCGGCATTGCCCAGGGCATCGCCAGGCTGTGGGACGCGATCAACGACCCGCTGATCGGATCGATCAGCGATCACTGGAAGGGCCGATGGGGCAGGCGTCGGCCGTTCATCTTCGTCGGGGCGTTCGCGATTGGCATCGTCTTCCCGATGGTCTGGCTCGTTCCGACGAGCTGGGACGACCGGTCGCTGATGATCTGGCTGATCATCGCCCTGCTGTGCTACTACACGGCCTACTCGCTGCTATCGGTGCCGTACGAGTCGCTGGGCATCGAGCTGACGCCCGACTACCAGGAGCGGACCAACGTCTTCACGCTCCGTTCCTACGTCGTTCAGATCTTCGACTTCGGCATCCATTGGCTCCTTCCGCTGGCGACGTTCTTTGCAACCGGCATGGCGACGGAGCAGATCGCGGGCGAGCCACTGGTCGAAGGGACCGAGGCGTTCGCCGAACGACTCAAAGAGCTCACGCAGCTAAGGCTCGCCGACGCGATTCCGTACCTCGCGATCGGCGTGGGTGCGATGATCGTGGTGACGGGCATCATTCCCGCGATTTTCTGCGTCGAGCGATACGCGGGCGTCGCCAGGACGCAGCGGAGTGAGAACCCGCTCAAGAGCATCTGGTCGCTGCTGCAGAACGGCCCGTTCCTCATCGCGATGGGCTCGATCGCGATCTTCCTGTTCGGCGTGACGACGACTGGGTCGTTCGGCCTCTACGTCCACGCGTACTACATCTACGACAGCGACATCGAAGCGGCCGCGTACCTCGGCGGGGTGCACAGCACGGTCAACCTCGCATTCGGCCTCGTCGGTGCTGCTGTCATCCATCGCCTGTCGAAGTTCATCGACAAGAAGCCGCTGCTCATCGGCTGCGTCGTCGTGATGCTGCTGTCGACGCTGGCGATGATCTGGACGTATCAGCCAGGAAGGCCTTGGCTCACGCTCGTGCAACGGCCAACGCTTGCGATTGCGAGCACGGGCTTCTGGGTCTTGATCATCTCAATGCGTGCCGACGTCGGCGACTGGGACGAGTTCGTCAACGGGCGACGGCGTGAGGGCGTCATCGCGGCACTGGGCAACTGGCTGGTCAAGCTCGCGATCACGCTGGCGACCGTCGCAGGTGGTGTCTTGCTCGAGTACTACATCGGCTTCGACGTTGAGCTTCGCGGCGATCAGGCGGAGGGAACCCTGCCGAAGCTGAAGTGGTCGTTCATCGCCATCCAGACGGCTGGCATCTGCGTCGTGCTGGTGCTGCTCATGCTCTATCCGCTGACACGCGAGCGGCTGCAGGACGTTCGCCAGCAACTCGAGGCCCGGCGATCGAAGGTGTGACGCGCCCGCGCTCCACCAACGCAAAAAGAAGCGGCCAGAGGCGTGAGCCACTGACCGCTGCGGAGGAGGACGACGCTGACACACACGCCGGGCGTGGCCCGACAAGCATGTCAGCTTGCTAAGTAAAGTAATCGCAAAACGCCCGTTGTCAACTCCGATAGCGAACCGGGCCCAAGGCCGCTACCGGCTCATCGTCGACCGGAGCTGCGTGCTGCTACGCGGCGTCAGACCGGGCGGCGGTGTCCGTGGCAGGACGACGTACTCCAGCCCTGCCTGAGCGCAGAAATCGCGCTTCTCGTCGTTGTCGCCGTCTTCGTTGACGAGGTAGATGTCCGGGCGAAGCCGCTCGATCTCGGGTGCGGCGTCAAGCCAACCGTGGCCGGAGCTGACCAGAGCGAGCTTCACGTTGCGCACGGCGTTGCAGAGATAGCAACGCTCTCGATCGCTCACGAGCGGCCGATCGTTTCCCTTGAGCAGCTTGATGTTCGCGTCGTGCCCGACGACCACGTACAGATCGCCGAAGGCGGACGCCTCTTCGAAGAACCGGATGTGGCCGCTATGCATGAGGTCGTAGCAGCCGGTCACGAGCACCTTTTTCCCGGCCGGATCCGCAGGGCACGTTGGCGGATCCGGGATCTCCAGCTGGCCGACGGACGACACGGCATCGTTCGCATCATCGACGGCAACAACCGACTCGACGGCGTCCAACGCCTCCGCAACGTACCGCCGTTCATCGAATGGAAACTTCGCAAGAGCGCCGGTGACCTTGGCAACGAGCGCATCCGTCCAAAGCCGCAGCGTGATCGGCCCACCTGCGGCCTGGGCTGCGAGGTCGATCGGTCGAACGTTCGCAGCGGTGAACCCGTCGAACGCAGCGGAGCAGGAGTCGTTCATGACGCCCTCCGCAACCGCACCTGGAACGCTCCCTCGACCGGCTCTTCGCTCAGCACGTACAAGTATCCGCCGCCGCAGCCGCTGAACATCGCGCCGGCGTAGGCATCCTGGTACGCCTGGAGCACGGCGGGCAGGTCGACGTTGAGCGTCGGGTGCCGAAGCACGTGCGGCAGCAGCGAACCCCAGCACTCGACGCAGTCGTTGAAGCTTCGGCCAAGCTTGTCGATGTCCCTGTCGACGATCGCGTCGAAGCAGTCTTTGCCACTCTGGCCGAGGGCTGCGATTGTCTCAGGGTCGAGGTGCTGCTCGCCGAGCGGGTTGTAGCCGGGCGGTCGCGGTTCGACGACGAGCACGTGGATCACACGCTCCAGCCAGTCGAGGACCTCTGGGTCCGTGCACGACTCGATGTGCGACGGGAAGACGCCGCCTTCGACGCTCGCATCGAAGTCGAGCCGGCAGACACCCGGATAGATCAGCCCGATCATGTCCTGGCTTCCCGAGGGCTCCGACTGGCCCTCGTTTTCAGCGGCGTAGAGCTCGCGGACGAGGTCGGCCGGATCGCGATCGGGCAGGCGATCGCCCCACAGCTCACGCGCGACGCGTCGCGTGCCACTGGCGATGCCGGCACGGCTCATGAATCGGACCGTCGGCTCGACGCCCACCGTTACCATGCTGCCCGGCGGCTTCGGGTTGAGACGGCTGACAAACGGCTGGTCGATCCATCCGCCCGCAAGCGCAAGGCGATACGGGATGTGGCCGACATCTGGGACTCGACTCAGGTCGGGTTGTTGATTCGCTAGCACCGGCATCAGTGGCCGCCCATCCGCGACTCGTCGGCGACGACGCGCTCGCCACGCTTGCGGGCAACATACTGGCTCTCGATCCAGTTGAACGTTTCCTTCAGCCCGTCAGCGAGCGTGATGGTCGGCTCCCAGCCGATCTTTTCCTTGATGAACGTGTTGTCGCTGTTGCGACCGGCAACGCCTTGCGGCGCGTCGAGGTCGTAGTTGCGTTTGAGATCGATCCCGCCGATGCGTTCGGCCTCGTCGACGAGCTCGTTGATCGACACAAGCTTCGAGCTCCCAAGGTTGACGGGAACGGCGTTGAGGTTGTCGGCGTGCATGATTCGATCGATTCCGGCGACGCAGTCATCGATGTACATGAAGCTGCGAGTCTGTTTGCCGCTGCCCCAGATCGTGATTTCCTTCTCGCCGCCGTGCTTGGCGTCGATGACTTTTCGGCAGATGGCCGCCGGTGCCTTTTCTCGACCACCGTCCCAGGTGCCCAGCGGGCCGTAGACGTTGTGGAATCGAGCGATGGCCGTGAACATGCCGCGTTCGCTGGTGTACTCCTGGCACACCATCTCGCTGAAGAGTTTCTCCCAGCCGTAGCCGCGCTCCGCCATGGCCGGATACGCATCTTCTTCCTTGAGTGCTCGGACTTGAGGGTCCTTCTGAAGCTCGGTGTTGTACGCACAGGCACTGGAGCTGAAGAAGTACCGACCCACTCCCGCCTCGTAGGCGGCTTCGGTGAGGTGGGTGTTGATCAGAACGCTGCGAAGACACTCGACGCGGAACCGTTCGATGAAGCCCATTCCGCCCATGTCGGCGGCAAGGTTGTAGACCTCGGCGGCGTCGCGGCAGGCGACCTCGCAGTTGCGGCGATCAAAGAGGTCGACGCACAGCTCCTCCACGCCGGCCGTTCGTTGGTACCACCGCGCGACCGGCTTTTTGTCAACGGCTCGGATCCGCTTGAAGCCGAGGTCGCGAAGGTAGCGGACCAGCGCGCCGCCGATGAAGCCGCCGGCTCCGGTGACGACGAGCAGGTCCTCGCGGTCGGCGCGATTGTCGAGTTGGGGTGGGTCGATAAGCATGAGTCGGAAGGATGCAATCTGCAGGTGGTCTGAACCATACCCGATATGGTTGGTGGCATGCCAAATCTTGACCTCGACCAGCTGCCGCAGACCCCGGACTGGTTCGTGACGGCGGTGCGCGAAGCAAGGCGATTCGTGCTGCCGCCGGATCAGGTCAAACGCGATGGCGTCCTCAGTGGCGGTGTGGAAGTCTGCGGCAGCAGCTATCTCGTGGAGCGGAGTGCGTTTCCCTTCACTGGCATCGAGTTTGTCGCCAGTGGCGACGTGCTTGTTCAACTGGGCGACCAGCCGCCACGGACCGTCGGGCCGGGCGGGCTGATCTGCTACGACGCCACCGTGCCTCACCAGCTCCGTGTCGCGTCCGACGGCCCGGCGGTCAAGTACTTCGTTGACCTTCAGGGCCCCAAACTGCGCAAACGACTGGCACAAATCGGCCTGCCGCCGGGGACGATCGGCGACACCGTTCTGCCCCACCGTGTTCTGACGCTCTTCGAGGAACTCATCGCGGCGGGGATGGCGTCCGGCGACCATGCCGGGCTCGCCTGCACAGCGCTCCTCGAGGCCATGCTGCACACGCTCGCCGACAGCCTTCGTTTGCTCGTGACAGATCAAAAGAGCGGCGAACGACGCGCCTTCGTTACGTACCAGCGGCTGCGACGGACCCTTGAGACCCAGGCCCTTCAAGTGCGGAGCCTGTCAGACGTGGCAGCGACCTGCGGCGTGACCACGTCCTACGCGTGCAGGCTCTTTCGACGCTTCGACCGTGACAGCCCGCACCGCCGGCTGCTCCGCGTGCGGATGAGCCACGCGGCTGGACGACTGCGGACGGGCGAACGCGTGATCGACGTCGCCAGGTCTCTCGGCTACGGCGACCCGGCGCACTTCAGTCGCGCGTTCAAACAGGTCTTCGGTGCCTCGCCCACGGCCGTCCGACTCGACCCGCGACCGGGCTAGCCGACGCGGTCACGAGAGCTCGTCGACCGTTCACTCGGCGTTCATCGCAGCTGCACGGACGTCGTACATGCGATAACCGATCTCTCGGATGCCGTCGACCAAGCCGGCATGTGGGTAGTCCGTGAGACTGACGATCCCGGCGTTGAAGTTCTCTTCGTCGGGTCGGCCAGCGGGCGACTGGTCGGAGTATTGGAACCAGTGGACGCCCACGATCTGTGGGTTTTCCAAGGCACCTTCGACGTAGCTGATGTACCGCTCGCCGCGATGGGCTTGGTCGATCGCGCTGATCGACGGGCCGCCGAAGCCGCGAGTGTCGCCGCTCATGAAGTTGAACTCGCCGATCATCAGCGGCCGGTCGATGCCCTTGGGCAACCGAAGATCAGCAACCGAGGCTTGGTATGCGTTGTAGCTGACGACGTCGCAGTACCGCGCCGAGGCTCGAACAGCGACGTCGTTTCGCCAGGCAAAGCGTGCCCCGAGGTACAGCTTGTCCGGCGCAACCGCCTTGAGCTCTTCCTTGATCGTCCGGAAGTACGTTTCGCAGAGCTTCTGGTAGAAGGGCTCGAGGTCCGCTCGTGCCCGGTCCAGCTCCGGCGGCTCGTCTTGCCGCTGAAGCATGTCGTCCCACGATCCGTAGTCGGTTCCCCAGGCCGCGTTCAGCGCTTCGATGTTGCGGTGGTTGATCTGGAGGTCCTTGATCAGCTCGATCTTGGCCGCCTGGTCCGGTGGGCTTGTGAGCGCTGCGATGGCGAGGCTCGTCTCGTCACCCCAGCCCATCTCGTTGTCGACGTAGTAGCCGATGTTCCACGGATCGGTCTGCTCCTGCTCGTACTCCGCGATGGACTCGCGGGCGGCCTCGCGGAAGCCGGGATCGAAGACGTCGGGGAACTGGCCCCAGTAGCCGGTCGAGCCCTCGATGGGACGAGCACCGCTGACCCAGACGTGGGTCGTGTACGCCGTCTTCTGCCGCCGGTAGATCAGCGGATCGCCCCATGCGGCGATGGTGTTCATGCCCCAGCTGCGGACGCGGAGGTGTGCGAGATCAGCGAAGTCGTCTCGCCAGTCGTCGCCATACTTCCGCTGCAGATTTGCGTTGTAGAAGCCGAACATCGTGAACGGCAACTTGTCCTTGTAGAACCCGTGTGGGGCCCAGCTCTCGTTGACGAAGTAGTGCTCTGAGAGCTCGTCGCCTTCACGGGGCGGGAGCCACTCGAAATACGTCTCGCGATGTTCGACGCCGGTCGCACCGCTAGCACGGATGTTGAGGCAGTCCGGACCCGTGGAGAAGAACAGGCGACCGTCCGGATCGACGAGCCACCACATGCCCTCACGCTTTGTCACCCTGAAATGACCGGTCGCTTCCAGCTGCGGCCCGTCGGCCCAACCGCCGTACTGGTTGAAGCTGGACGGCCCGGAATTCGCTGCGAGGTCTGCCGCTTCCGACTCGACCTGAGCAAGCAAGTCGTCGTCCGAAGTCGCTTTGCCCGGCCACTCCGTGTGGACGTACTGGCCGTAGCGGTCGATGAACGGCAGGAACTCCGACAGCTCGATCGGCGTTACCTCGCCTTGGACGCGAAGGTTGCTGACGACGAACGACTCGTTGGACTCCGGTCGAACCGAAAACAGAATGAACTTTTCGACCTGGCTCGGGTCGATCTGCGACTGGCCCGGGGCTTCACGCATCCCGACCAGCTGGGACAAGAACGGCAACGCCCAGTCCGTCGAGTAAATCGGGAGCGAAATCGTCTCCTTCTGCCCCGCCGGAACGTCGGCGATGACGAACATTCGCAGGCTCACGTCGTCGTCGGCACCCGGGTTGTCGGCCCGCAGACCGAGTCGGATATCCCGTTCGCCGACGTTGTCGACGTCGAGCCGGACCCAGCGCCAAGCTGAAAGGTCCCATGATCCGCTTGGGGCGCTAAGCGTGATTCCCGGGTACTGGTTGTCGACGATCGCCGTGTCGACGCGCAGCCCTTGCTCGTCGATCGCCAGCGACACCGTGGCTTCCGGAGAGGCAACGCCCGTGGTGTCGAAGTCGGCGTCAAACGTCAGCAGCGGCATCGACTTGCCTGACGCCTCGACTTCCTCGACGGAGCCCTGCTCGAGCATCTGCTGGCCGCGAACCGGCAGAGCGGCGAGTCCCACACAAAGCAGCCAAGCACCGGCCGCCACGACAAGCTTGTTGAAGATCACGGTGTCGTCCTCCAGGGGTTTGTCCAGCCGCGAAAGGCCGCAGCTTCCAGCAGCTTTCTTTGGAAAGCGAAAGAGCATATGCGCGAAAGACAAGGCGATGCACGGAACTCGGGACGCAGGTCCGAATCGCTCAAACCGCCCAGAAGCCTCGTGCCGAACCGGTCTTCACCTCGCCTCGATGCGGAGCACTTGCCCAGGCGTTTCGTCGGTCAAGACGTAGAGGTGACCGTCGGGTCCGTTGCGGACGTCGCGGATGCGGCTGGGGAACTGCAGCGTTTCCTGTTCGCCGGGTTGGCCGTTGTCGTCGAACTTGATCCGGCGGATCTGCTTGAGCACCAGTCCGCCGGCGAACAGGTCGCCCTGCCACTCGGGGATCGCATCGCCTGTGTAGAAAGCGAGGCCGCTGGGTGCGATGCACGGGGTCCAGACAATCACCGGATCCTCGGCATTGTCGAGACTGGTTTCGTTACTGATCCGTGGCCCCCAGTACTCGATGCTGTACGTCGCCAGCGGCCAGCCGTAGTTCGTGCCGCGGGTGATCAGGTTGAGTTCGTCGCCGCCGCGGGCACCGTGCTCGGTGGCCCAGACGCCACGCGTCTCGGGATGGATGGCCATGCCCTGGATGTTGCGGTGGCCGTAGGTGAAGACGCCGCCGTAGTTGTCCGGGTCGTCCATGAACGGGTTGGCCGGCGCGGGCCTGCCGTGTTCGTCGAGGCGAAGGGTCTTGCCGAGATGGCTGTCCAGATCTTGGGCGTGAAGCCGGGCAAGCTTGCCGTCGACTTCGGTGGGTGGATTGCCCCCGTCGCCGATCGAAAGGAGCATCGTGCCGTCGTCAAGCCAGAGGATTCGGCTGCCGAAGTGCTGTCCGCCCGGCTTCTTCTCGGCGACCTCAAACAGCCGCTCGACGTCTTCGAGCCGCGTCATGTCGTCGCTGAGCTTGCCCCGGATCATGACCGTGTAGTTCGAGTTCCGAGTACCCGCCGAGTGGGTCAGATAGACCCATCGCGTCGCTTCGAACTCCGGGTGGAGCACGACGTCCATCAGGCCGCCCTGCCCGCGGCTGTAGATTTCGGGCAGACCGACGACGGGCTCGCTGACCAGGTTGCCTCCGCTGTCGACAACGCGAAGGCGCCCCGCCTTCTCGGTGACGAGCATCGATCCGTCCGGCAGAAACGCCAATCCCCACGGCCGCTCAAGTCCGCCGACAACTTCGACGCTGGTCCAACCCTGCGCAGCCGGCGAGGCACCAGTCTGCTCGACCGGTCCGTCCAGGTCAGCCTGTCCGCAGGCGAGCGAAGCGGTGGCGGTCAAAGCAGCAACGACAGTGAATGCCCTTGGAAGCATGGCACAACGGTACACCGCTCCAGACATCAAGATGAACCAAGAAAGCGATCCATCACTCCTTCGGCAGCATTCGAATCCGCAGCTTCGAGAACCTCACCGTGTCACCAGGTGAGCCTTCGGCCGCGACCAGTGCAAACCGCACCGACGAACGCCAATCATCTTCCGGTCGCCCGCGGTGTTTGGTTGGATCGTCGTCGCCCTCGACCCAAACACTCACGAGATCGCCTTCCAAGCGCCCGATCAACGTCACGGGCCAGTCGCTGACCGTGTCATCGTCTGCAGCGTCGTAGCGAAGGTCGAGCACGGGCGTGATGTGCCGTTTCTGGCCAGTCGGTGCCTTGATGACTGTTCCAGCAGAGAAGCGATCCGACATCAGAGGCATGAATCCGACCCACGCTTTCCCATCCGTCTCGACACTGGCCTCGATCTCGAAGTCGCCTCGAAGCAGTGGATTGAAAACCAGCACGGGTTCACCGGCCGCAAGCGATGTCTGCTGTGACGTGGCAGCTTCGGACGATGCTACGAATGTCCCAATCAGATCGTCGTCCTCGACGGACCAATCGCCGCTGGCGCTATCGAACAGCAGCAGATCGCTCGGTACGTCCACCCACTCGCCATCTGCGACCATCAGCTCGACAGCGAAGCGTGCTTCGGCCAGCCGACTCTCGACGAGTGCTCGACCAGCATCGCCCGGCGCTGTCTGATCGAGCGCGATCTCAAGCGTTGCTGCGGCCTCGACAGGCTCACCCCGGCCCATCGCGAGCAGAGCCTCATTGATGAGCTTCCGCTGTGGCGATGCATTGGCCTCAATCTCCGCCATCGCGCGTGTCGCGTTGTGGCCGAACGAGCGAAACGCGCGTCTTACATCTCGGGACGAGCCATGCTGCACGGCGAGGGTGGCGGCTTCATCCCACTCTCCGGCTGCCCAGGTAATCACGAGTCGCTGGTCTTTGAGCATTTGAACCAGCGCGCGACTACGTTGCGTGTCGCGTCGCTCGTGGTGCCGGATAAGGCCGTCGTACATCGCTTCGTAGTCAAGCTCACCGGACCACTGACGAAGAACTCGCCAGTCTCCGTCGTAGTCTTCAACGACGAGCTCCAGTGCCTCGAAAAGCTGGTACGGCGCAGCAGTGTCGAAGCGGCGAGTAGCGACGCCGGCGTTGCCGATTCGGATCATCGTCTCGTGTGTTCCGCCCCACCGCGGACGTTCAGAGAACAGCATGTAATCCCAGGCGCGGAGCCAATCGATCTGTGCGGCAGTCGACGCCTCGAACCAGTCGACCTCGTCTTTGTCAACGGCCCGTCCTGCACCCATCGCGACGTTCACAAGCTCTCCCGCTGCGTCTGGTAAGTCTGGACGAATCGCATGGGCCCGGGCGAAGGCATCCGCGGCGAGCGACGACTGCTCGTAGAACGTCGTCCAGCCATCGTCTGTCACGCTGTCTGCAAAGCCTCGGCCACGTGCGGCCCACGCCACCGTGATGTGGTAGTGCCCGCGAAGCATCAGCACTGCCCATGGATGGCGATCAGCTCGCGTGCCGTTCCGGCTTAGACGGGCAAGGGAACATCGAACTCGGATCGCTCGTTGACAGCTCGGAACAGCTCGGGCAACACATCAAGACCTGCAAGCAGCTCCTGACGTCGGTCGCCCTCGACACCCGCAAGGTTTCCGGCGGTCGAGAGGTTGGACAAGCGAATCGTCGACGCAGGCTGTTCGTTGCCGCTGCGGACTTCTAAGACGACGTCGTCTTGCCCGAACGCCAACTCGTTCGGGACGGCTGCCCACTGCGTGCCATCGGCGGCGAGGTCGAGATCGATCTCCGCGAGGATGCGTGCGTTGGTACCGCTGCCACGCGTGACGACCAGGAAGTCGCCCGCTGTGGCCGTGAGAACCTCGAGGTCGAATCGGATCGCTGCCGACTCGTTGAAGCTGACGTTCGGCACGACCCGGCGATTGCTTGACTGCCCGAGCGTCACCGGCTGCGTCAGGTCGAGCGCGGCCGGGGTTCGCGCAGTCCAGGTCGCGGGAAGCAGCGGCGTTACCCGCGGTTCCCACATCGCATGATCGAGCACCGGATCGATCGCCGACGACAGCAGCCGTCGCGTTTCCAGCCGTTCGATCATCCGCGGCCGCTTGCGCTCGTCCGCGTAACGACTCATCCGCACCGCGCGCGTCCCGTTTTCCATGGCAAAGCTCCGTGACAACTTCTTGCAAATGCGTCTCAACTTGTTTCGCACTTGCGCTGACGGCGCCCTCATAACACAAACGAGCGTTGTAAATCAACGAAATCCTTCAGAGTGTTCCCGCTTTACGCAGCAAGGTCGTAGCACGAGCCTGAAATCGCTCTTTGTTTGCTTCGCGTTAGTGCGACCAGTGCTGATAGCGGGCCGTCGGAATCACGCTGAGTCGTCGTAGCGGGGCACGACTCCACCGCTGGCATCGCTCGCGTAGGCGGCATCCACGCACGCCATTGTTCGAAGCGTGTCTCGCCAGTCGGTTGGCATCGCTGTGAGGCTGCCTTCGAGGTGACGTTGGACGTCGGCCATGGTGCCGATGAAGGCGTCGGGGAACCAGCTGTCTTGCAGCGATGCCGATAGCCACTCGCCGTCACCATTCTCGTCGAGAAGGCAGTAATCGAACGCATCCGGCACCCCGTCGGGGTAGTTCTGGAGCAGTCCCATCGTCGCCTTGATCGCGCCTCGCGTGCCTTCCCACTTGATGAAGCTCTGCTGGTGCTTCGTGCCGAAAATGTGGCCGTGATTGGTGAAGATGGTGGCCTGCACGTCATCGCCGAAGTCGAGCATCGCGGTCGTTCGGGTTGCGGCGAGCTTCGGCTGGGCCGGATTGCCAACCGTTTGACACCACACCCGCGACGGATCGCCGAAAAAGCTCCGAAGCAAGTCGACGTAGTGGATGCTGTGCTGCTGAATCTCCAGGCGCGGCAGCGGGACGACGTTGGGGAACCGATGCCACGGCGTGTTCACCTCGACGTGCACCTCCATGTGATGCAGCTGGCCGAGGTGCCCGGCGTCAATCAGGTGACGTGCAGCGACGACAAACGGCGCGTAACGAAGCTGGCAGTTCACCGCGAGGTTCAGCCTCTTGTCGCGGCAGACCGCGGCAATCTCGCGCGTCATCGCCGGGTCGTCGCCCATTGGCTTTTGCAGGAGCACGTGCGCCTCGTCGGGAAGCTTGGCAATCGTCGACGCGAATTGCGGCGACATGATCGCAATGTCGAAAACACACCGCTCCGGCACCGCCTCGACGGCTTGCTCCACCGTCTCAAACACGTTCGCAATGCCGTATTGCTTGGCGAGCGCCTCGGCCGGCGGGCGATCAATGTTGCAGATGCCGAAGACGGGGAAGCCTGCCTTGGCGTAGGCAGGCAAATGCGCGTCCCGGACGATGCCGCCAGCGCCGATGATCACGATCGGTGCCGGCGAAGTCGGAAGCTGGATCGATGTGTCGATCACCCTTGACCTCCGTCGAGCCGGTCGAGTCGTACCTGAGCGTCGGCCGTAAGAGTCGCGATATTGTCGTTGGAGTTGATCGTCGCTAGAACGAGCTCGTCGATCACGGTGGCGACTTTTGACCAGTCCGCTCGGCGTGGCAGCGTTCGGGCATTCTGGTGGATCGCCGCCAGCCGATTCGTGTATGGCACCTCGGCGTTCACGTCCGCGTCGGCCCACGTGCTCAGCCTGCAGCCGTTGCCGCCATTAAGTGTGAGACTCTTGTCCGCCTCGGCCGTCGTTGCGAAACGCATGAAGTCGTACGCCACCTGCCGATGCGGACTGCCGCTGGCGAGCGTGTACATCCAGTAGCAGTTCAGCGAGGCGTGCGTTCCACCGGGGCCGGCGGGTACGTCGGCGATGTCGAGCTTGCCCTTCACGACGCTCTCTGGCACGACCTCGGCCATCGCGGCAAAGCCGAACCAGTTGACCATCATCGCCGCCTCACCACGCGCAAACGCGAGGCCGGCCCGGACGCTGTCCATCTCGCCGCAACGGCTGTGGACGACCGACGTGTCGCGCAGAATCGCGCGGTACCACGCCAGTCCATCGCGAGCTGCCGGCGTGTCCACCGCCACGCGATCACCATCGACGAGCTCGCCGCCACGCGTCCAGACCTGAAGCGCGAGGTCGAACACGGTGTTGTGCCCGTCGGGGAACGCCGCGAAGATCGTCCCGGCCATTCCACTCTCGGGGCGATTGAAGAAGCGTGCGACCTCAACAAAGTCGTCCCATGTCCTTGGCACGGAAAGATCGCGTCCGTGCATGGCTTTGAACTTTGCCTGCTCGTTCGTGTCTTCGAACAGGTCCCGTCGATAGATCAGCACCTCCGGCCCGTCGTGAAACGGCAGGCCGAACACGCCGTCGTCGAACTGCTGAAAACCGAGCAGCGATTCGGGCCATCCTGCTGGAAAGTCCTGCGGCGGACGCTCTCCGATCAGCTCGTCAAGACACGCAAGCGAACCAAGCGCTTTCGCCTCGGCGATCAGATCCGTGTTCAAGTGGACAACATCCCAGTCGCCCTTGCTCATCTGGTCGCCCGCGAGCGTCGCCTCATACAGCGGGTGCAGGTCGAGTGGAACGGCGTCGAGGGTCAGATCGCATCCCGTCTCGTCGCAGAACATCGCCCACAGCTCTGCTGTGGTGCGTTCGAAAGGCCCGAACTGTCGGACAGCGACTCGGAAGGTCTGATCGCGCGTCACCAACGAACCTAGGCCAGAGGCTCGCTTGCCCACTCACCGGCACGATGCGCCGGACGGCCGTGGGTTCGCTGCTAGCGTCGGGCCGACAACGACACGGCCTGATCATGTTTGAAGAAATTGACTTCGAGGGTTACGAGCTCCACCACACGCGCACGACGAGTGGCCGAACGATGACCGAGGCCGACATTCTTCTGCACGCCGGGCAGACGGGCGATCTGTTTCCGCACCACATGGACGCCGAGTGGTGCGCGACGCAGGACTTCAAACAGCGAATCGTCCACGGCACGCTCACGTTCAGCGTCGGCGTCGGCCTGACCGCGAACGTCGTGAATCCGCTGGCGATGAGCTACGGCTACGACCGCCTGCGATTCGTCGCGCCCGTCTTCATCGGCGACACGCTGAAGACCACGGTCACCATCAGCGAGAAAAAAGACCACGCCCGAAAGCCCGACTTCGGCATCGTGACCGAACACCTCGACGTCCGCAACCAACACGACAAGACGGTCCTCGTCTGCGACCACCTGCTCCTGGTCCGCAAACGCGGACAAGCGGCCACGTGATGACGGCGTAATGAAAAACCGCAGCAGTGACACTGCTGCGGCTCATCGACGGACGTCGTAAGTGGAGGCGGGGAGAATCGAACTCCCGTGTCGCGTTAGCCGAAGTGGCGGCCTCTACATGCTTAGTCGGCTGTCTGATTTAAACCGCAACGGCGAGAGTCGACGCCCTCCGCTGTGGTCCGAGCTTCCGGTTGATCTCGCCCTGCCGTCGGAAGCAATCCGACAGGGCCAGCTCGCTGGATGACAATCCTTCATGATCGC
>JBCDKH010000033.1 GCA_038746835.1 Planctomycetota bacterium
GATGCGGCTCGAGCCGTCGGAACGTCACCGACACCAACCCCGGACGCAGCGTTGCCATTGCATGAAGGTAGCAACCGACCGGTGGCCGCATACCCTATCGCCAACTAGGAATCTCCGACCCTTCAACCCACGCATCATGCCTCTCAAGCCCCACGGCCGCATTTACGATTCGATCGCCGACACCGTCGCCGGCACGCCACTGGTGCGGATCAATCGGCTCATTCCCGAAGGTCAGGCGACCGTGCTGGCCAAGTGCGAGTTCTTCAACCCGCTGGCCAGCGTCAAGGACCGCATCGGCTACAACATGATCTCGGTGGCCGAAGAGGCCGGGAAGATCACGCCCGGCAAGAGCGTCATCATCGAGCCCACCAGCGGCAACACCGGCATCGCGCTCGCCTTCATGTGCGCCGCCAAGGGCTACCGCTGCATCCTGACGATGCCCGAGAGCATGAGCATCGAGCGGCGTCGCCTGCTGGCGGCGCTGGGTGCCGAGCTCGTCCTGACCGAGGCCGCCAAGGGCATGAAGGGTGCGATCGCCAAGGCGGAAGAACTGGCCGACGCGACGGCCGACAGCTTCGTGCCCGGTCAGTTCCACAACCCGGCCAATCCGGAGATCCACAAGCAAACCACGGCCGAGGAGATCTGGGCGGACACCGGCGGCAAGGTCGACGCGATCGTCGCCGGCGTCGGCACGGGCGGGACGATCACCGGCGTGGCCGAGGTGCTCAAGGAGCGGAATCCCGACTTCAAGGCGATCGCAGTCGAGCCGGTCCACTCGCCAGTCATCACGCAGACCCGCGAGGGCCACGAACTTCAACCCGGGCCGCACAAGATTCAGGGCATCGGTGCCGGTTTCGTGCCGGACAACCTGCATTTGGACGCGGTGGACGAGGTGGTTCAGATCAGCAACGACGACGCCTTCGCCTGGGGCAAGCGGCTGGCGAAGGAAGAGGGAATCATGGGCGGCATCTCCAGCGGCGGCAACATCTGCGCAGCCGCCCAGGTCGCCGCCCGGCCCGAGATGAAGGGCAAGACGATCGTCACGATCATGTGCAGCTTCGGCGAGCGGTACCTCAGCACCCCGCTGTTCGAGTCGACGCCCGACGCGCCGGCCGCGACGGTCTGATCGATGACAGATCGAAGGGAACGGACGCCGAAGCGGAAGCTTCGGGTCGTGTGTTTGGCGTGGACCCAGAACCCGAAGCTTCCGCTTCGGCGTCATGTCGACATCGTCAGCCGTTTCGCATGTTTTAACGATCGCTCCGCGACCCTTGGTCGAATTGCCCTCGGTGCGTTAGGCTCACCCGATCGTGAAGAGCCGGTTAAGACCACTTCCACCGGGCCTGGCGGCCTTCGGTAGCCCGGCGGCGGGCGCGGGTGGTGGGGCCAACGGAGCGTCGCGGCCACTCCTGCGTGGACTCGGGCAGACGCCGATGCCCAAGGTCGCTCAGCCGGTTCGTCGCAATGGCAACGGGACGTCGTCGATTCCGCTGTACGTCGACCTGCACACCCACACGACCGCCAGCGACGGCACCGATAGCCCGGCCGGCCTCATCCGTCGTGCCAAGGCTGCGGGACTGTCGGCGGTCGCGATCACCGATCACGACACCGTCGCCGGCCTGCCCGAAGCGGCGAACGAGGCACGTCGGCTCGGCATCGAGTTCCTGCCCGGCATCGAGATCAGCGCCGCCTACCCCAGGCCGGGCGTCATGCACCTGCTCGGCTACGGGTTCGACCCGAACGATGCCGGCCTGCGTCGCCTGACCGCCCACTTGCAGGACGCCCGGCACGAGCGGAACGAATTCCTCGTTACCAAGCTCCGCTCCGTCGGCATCGAGGTGACGTTCGAAGAGCTGCACGAAATCGCCCGCGGCCGCAACGGCGGTGCCGACGACGCCCGCGTCATCGGTCGGCCGCACTTTGCCAAGCTGCTGCTTATCAAGGGGTACGTCTCCCACGTTCACGCCGCCTACCGCTACTACCTCGGCAACACGGGCGCGTTCCGATTCGACCGTCGCGAGCCCGAACCGGCCGAGGCGATCGCGGCCGTTCGTTCGGCGGGTGGCGTGGTGTCGCTCGCGCACCCGAACCAGCTTCGCAAGCAAAACTTCGCCCAACTCGCCAGCGAAGTCGGCCATCTCGCGTCGCTCGGCCTGGACGGCGTCGAGGTCATCTACAACGACCACCGCGAGAGCTTCGTCGCCGAGCTCAAGGACCTGCGCCGGCGTCACGACCTGCTCATGACCGGCGGCAGCGACTTCCACGGCTCGGCCAAACGCTGGATCGTCCTCGGCCGCTGCGGCAATCGGCGTCGCGTGCCCCGAAAGTACTACGACGCCCTGCTCGTCCGTGTCCGTGAGCGGCGCGGCGCGTGCGTCCCGGTTTGATCGTCCTTAAGCACGAGGTGGTTTGCGTCGATGCTCTTGAAGTGACGTTGGCGGATCAGACGTTGGTGCGACGCGGGTGGCGGGAGCGTTGGTTGGCTTTGGCCGGCGCGACGCGGGGCGGCGGCATTGTGACCGTGGCCGTTGCAGTGGCGATTCTGTGGATGGTCGTCCTCCGGCCAACGGTGCGAACGCCTTCTGGCGAGCTGCACGTGCACACGGGCCGGGTCGAAGCCGTCGACGAGAAAGGCCAAGTCGTCTTCTCCTACCAGGTTCACGACCGGACGTACTACGCCCAGCGCGTCTGGCCGACGATCGAGCGCACGGTGGACCGCGCAGACGGCCGACTGCCGGAGGTCGGGAAGCGCATTTCGATCATGTTCGACCCGTACGACCCGAGCCACGTGCGGCTCTGTGCTGATACAACCCGCAACTCGCGAAGCGTCGCCTGTCTTGCCGGAATGCTCGCCCTGGTCGGACTGCGGTCGAGCTTCACCGACGAGCAAGACGAAGAGCCGACCGACGTGCCGATGTACAAGGGCACGACGCTGGCTTAGACCGACACTGTTCTCTGTCATCCCGAGCGCAGCCGAGGGACCTCGCAGCGGTTCTGCTCCAGCGTCCAGACGAGGTCCTTCGACTCGCTGCGCTCGCTCAGGATGACGGTGTGTGGCTTTGTCGCGCGTGACTACCGTGCACGCATGGCCACCGATAAGACCTTCGTTCTGCTCAAGCCCGACGCCGTCCAACGCCGACTCGTCGGCGAGATCATCGGCCGCTTCGAGGCCAAGGGCTTCGTCGTCGAGAAGATGCAGATGATGACCGTCACCCGCGAGACGGCCGAGACGCACTACGGCGAGCACAAGGGCAAGCCGTTCTACGAGGACCTGGTCTCGTTCATCACCGGCGGGCCGAGCGTGGCCCTGTGCCTCAGCGGTGACTCCGTGGTGCCGGTCGTCCGCAAGATGATGGGCGCGACCAAGTTCATGGACGCCGAGCCCGGCACGATCCGCGGCGATTACGCCCACGACATGACGGCCAACCTCGTCCACGGCAGCGACTCGCCCGAGTCGGCCGAGCGCGAGCTTGGCATTTTCTTCGGCTCGTGAGCGAGCGAACCGGCTGGTCTCGATGGCTCAAGCGACGGCTGATCGCTGTGGCCGTCGGGCTGGCGGTCTACTTTGTGGTGATGTTCCCGCTGGGTTGCGGCAGGGCCTTGGCCGACCGGTTGCTGTTGTTCGGCTCGACGCGACCGATGGCCGCCGCCGGTGCGACGCCGGCGACGATCGCGTCGGATGTCGGCGAGCTGGAGGTCTTCATCGCCACCAGCGCTTCGGCCATCGGTCGGCCGCCGGAGCGATACGTGCTCCGGCTGATGGGCAACGCCAGCCGCGCGGAGGTTGAGGCCACGCCGACCGCCCAGCGTTGGAACGACGTGCCGACGGAAGTGTGGGCGCTGAACTATCCCGGCTTCGGCGCATCGCCCGGGCCGCAGAGTCTTCGGAAGCTGCTGCCCGCGGCCGAGGCAGTTTGGGAGGCGATGAACACGCAGGCAGGCGATGCCCCGTGCTACGTCGACGGCGACTCAATGGGCACGGCCGTCGCACTCGCACTGGCGACCAAGCGTCGCGGCGATCTGCCGGTGGCCGGCCTGATCCTGAAAAACCCGCCGCCTCTGCGGCAGCTGATCATGGGTCGCTACGGCTGGTGGAATCTGTGGCTGGCGGCGTGGCCGTTGGCGTCGGGTGTGCCCAGCGAGCTCGACTCGATCGCCAACGCCGCCCAGTGCCACACGCCGGCCATCTTCCTTCAGGCGACCGGCGACAGTCTGATCCCGCCGGCGTACCAGAATCAGATCATCGACGCTTACGCGGGCCGAGCGGTCGTGATCGAGTTGGTCGACGCCGACCACAACACGCTGCCGACGATGGAAGAGGAGCAGGCGATCCGGGACCGGATCGCCCAGCACTTCCGCGAGCCGTGACCGCCTGCTACGCGAAGCCGAGTCGTTCGAATTGCTCCGGCGGTGCGTCGATGTCGGCCATCATCGCCTTCATGCGGTCGGCCAACTCGCTCTCGAGGTCGGCGTTGTCGAGCGGTCGATCCTGAGCGGGATCGTCGGCGAGGTCGAAGAGGAGCGACGAGCTCTGCTCCGGCCGGCTGCCTGTCGGGCCGGTGGCAAGAGGCCGGATGCCTTCAGAGTCGGCCAGCGGCTCGGCCAGCGTCGCGCCGCGAAGCTGCTCGAGCGGAAAGGGCTCGCGCATCGTCATCGGCATCATCGTGTAGGCCGGGCACTTCACATCCTCCCGGCCGCCGCGGTAGTAGGCGTGACGCTCGGTGACGAGGTTCGCCCGTGCGTTGAAGTAGCCAAACAGTACCGCGTCGCGGGTTGCCTCGTCGTCGCACAGGTCCAGCCCCGTCGCATGCTTCGGCGGTGCGCAGCCGAAGAAACCTGCCAGCGTCGGTGCCAGGTCGATCGCCGGCTGAACCAGCTTGCCCGTCCGCGTGCCGCCTCGATCGCTGTGACGCGGATCGTGGACGAAGAGCGGCGTGTGGCTGACCTCCTCGTAGAGCGGCGGCGTGTTTTTCATCATCCAGTCGTGCTCGCCCAGCAGCAGCCCGTGGTCGGTGCAGACGATTAGCATCGTGTCGTCCCACAGGTCGTGCTCGTCGAAGGCGTCCAGCACCCGGCCGAGGCTGGCGTCGCACTTGGCGAGCAGCGCCGCATAGTTGCGGCGGGCTTTCTCGACCAGCTTCCCTTCCGGTGCTCTGCCGTAGTTGGGCCAGTCGAAGATCGGATCGCCCCGCTCGTTGTCCGGATCGGGGAAGAGCGACTTCCACAGCGGATCGCACGTGAATGGCTCGTGCGGGTCAAAGCACTCAATGTGCAGGACCCACTTGTCCTCGTCGGCGTTGCGATCGATGAAGTCGAGGCCTGAGTTGAAGGTGTGGGTCTGGTAGTGGTCTTCGTCGTGGGCGGTGTAGGGGCGATTGACCCAGTCCTGCCGCTGGAGCTTGCCGTTGACGTGGTCGGGCGTGTCGACCTCGCCGACCTGCCCGATCCACGGGTCGCCCTCCTGGCCGCGGAAGAACTCCCAGGAGTCGTAGCGGGCGTGGTAGTTGGCTCCGCCCGTCTCGAAATAGTGGTAGTGGTCGGTCGACAGGTGGCTGTAGACGCCGGCGTCGTCGCGCAGGCGGGTGAAGATCGAGTCGTCCCACGGCTCCAGCGGGCCCCAGCCACGCCGCATGAAGCTCGGCCGGCCGGTGTGCATGTCGCGACGGGCGGGCATGCAGGGCATCGAGCAGACGTAGCTGCGGTCGTACGTTCGTGCCCGGCGGGCCAGACGGGCGAAGTTGGGCGTCCGCGTCCAGGCCGCCCCGTACGGCGAGAGGAAGTGCCGATTCAGCGAATCGAACATCACCACGACGGCACGTCGGCGTTCTGGTTCGGGCATGGCTCTGGCTTAACGCGGGTCGGCAGGCGTGTCAAAGTGACATTTTCGATCCGGTCCGGCGGCTTATCAGACCTCGCGAGCAGTTCGGTCTGATGTCCCAGGGCGTTGCGCGTCGACAAGAGGTACAGCGGTCGCGTTGGCGGCCGGTTGCTGCTTTGCGTCCGGCCGACACGTCCGTACGATGCCCGCCCACCTGCTCATGCCTGCCGCCGATCACGCCGTCGCTACCGCCGCCCTTGCCGCCATCGCGGGACTTTTCGTCTCGGTCGATACCGCTTCGGCGCAGCTCGCCTCTGAGGAGGCCGACCTCCAAGCCACTCGCCACGAGGGCTCGATGTCGCTGCTCGACTCTGCGGTCTACCTGCAGGATGCCGGCCCGGCCGACAGTGCCGACGAGCCGAACCTGTTCGAGCGGGTCAACACGCCGACCCGTGCCCCCTTCTACACGCGATTCGGCACGCAGCTGCTCTTCCCGCAGGACCTGACCTTCTCCGGTGTGACCACCGAGGCGGTCCCGTCGTCGGATCCGAACTCGCCTGGCTTGGTCGACGTCGACGTGCCGCAGGACCTCACCCTCGGCTGGGGTGGCGGCCTGTACGCGGCATTCGGTTACGGCTTTGCACCCAACGCGCGGTTCAACCCGCGTATCGAAGCGGAGTATCTGCTCCTGCTGGCCGACTTCCGCGACGCCATCGATGACGGCATGACGTGGAACAGCTTCGGCCTGAACGGCATCGTCGACGCCCGGCTCGGCCCGAACGTCAAGGTCTACGGCGGCGTCGGTGGCGGCCTGGCCTACGTCAGCTTCGCCAACCCGCCCGTTGCCCTTTCGAGCGGTGCCGGCGTGGCCGTCGGCAGCGATGACGACGTCGCCCTCTACGTCCAGGGCCTTGGCGGCATGCTCTTCCGCTTCGACGACGACATCGATATCGACCTCGGCGTCCGCTACATGTTCAGCGACCTCGACGTCTTCAACGGCGATGTAGAGATGCAAAACGTCGTCTTCCAGATCGGTCTCCTGCTCCACCTCGACTAGCAGGGACTAGCTGGCGTTTCGGGCACGATCTGAAGCTCGTGTCACCTGTTTTCGACCGTTTGCTGGAGCAGAAGCGAGCAACTACCGGTAGGGTTTGAGCTCATGCTGCTGCCGCTGTTGATCGCTGCCGGTGAGGTGACGTTCCTGCCCGAGCTGACGGCAATCGTCGTCGCAACGGCGGTCTTCGGTTACCTGTGCCAGCGGTTCGGAATTGTCCCGATCGTCGGCTTCTTGCTCGCGGGCGTGCTCGTGGGACCGGGCGGCATCGGCGGACGACTCGGCCTGCTCGACGACGAGGCCGTCATCCAGGCCGTCGCGGATTACGGCGTCATCCTGCTGCTCTTCACCATCGGCCTCGAGTTCAGCCTCGACAGGCTCGCCGCCATCCGCAAGCTGATCTTCGGGGCCGGAACGCTGCAGGTGGTCGGGACGATCGCCGTCGTCGCGGGCATCGTGAGCCTCTTCGCCGACTTGCGGGCCGCCCTGTTCACCGGGTGCCTCGTCAGCCTCAGCTCGACGGCCATCGTGCTCAAGCTGCTCGGACCCAGTGCCTCGGCCAGCGACGGCCCCGGACAGGCATCGCTGGGCGTGCTGATCTTCCAGGACCTGGCCGTCGTGGCGATGGTGATGCTCGTCCCCATGCTCGCCGCCCCGGCCGAGGGCGAGACGACGTCGCTCGCGAGCGGGCTGGGCGACATGGGCTGGGCGCTGGTCAAGGCCGGTGCCGTCATCGCGGCCGTGCTGCTGCTGGCGAGGCGGGCGGTGCCGGTGGTCATGGAATATGTGGCCCGCACCTGCCGGGGCGAGATCTTCTTCCTGACCACGATCGCCATCTGCATCGCCACCGCCTGGCTGACGAGCCTGGCCGGCGTGAGTGCGGCCCTGGGCGCGTTCCTCGGCGGCCTGATGGTCAGCGAGAGCAAGTTTCGCCACCACGCCATCGGCGAGGTCATGCCGCTGCAGATCCTCTTCAGCGCCGCCTTCTTCGTCAGCGTCGGCATGCTGCTCGACCCGGCCTTCGTCTTGCAGAACATCGGGCTCATCGCCGGCATCGTCATCGCTGTGGCGGCGGTGAAGACGCTGATCACGACGCTCGCAGTCAAGGTCGTCGGCCGGAGCTGGCGTCAGTCGGCGGGCGTGGGTCTGATTCTGGGGCAGGTAGGCGAGTTCGCGTTCGTGCTGGCGACGGTCGGCGGCGCCGCCGGTCTGGTACCGCTGGGCCGGGCGGACGGCTTCGACGTCTTTATCGCCGCCAGCGTGGTGCTCATGCTCCTGACGCCCGTCATGGCGAGCCTGGGACTCAAGCTCGCCGGCGGTGCGGATGCCGGCAACGACGAGGCCGGCTTGCGGGGTCACATCGTCATCGACGGCTTCGGCGACCTGGGACGACGACTCGCGGGCGAGTTGAAAGAGCGCGACGTGCCGTGCGTGGTCGTGACGATGAGCCCCGCCGGTGCGACGGACGCCGAGTCAGCGGGGTTCGAGACGGTCCGCGGTGAAACCGACCGCTCCGGCAGTCTCGAAGCCGCCGCGACCTTACAGGCCAAGGCCGTTGTGATCGCGGACGACGACGCAGAGAAGGCAACGCGTGCGACTTCCGTCGCCCGCTGGTGGCTCGACCAAGGCGGCCGAGGCGGCCGTGTGATTGTCGTGGCCGACGACGCCTACGCCGACGAACTCCGCGACGCCGGCGCGCACGTCGTCCTTGCCCCGGCTGAGTCGCGCCAGCTCGTAAGGTACGTCTGCTGAGTTGACTTGTGATTCACCAGAGGACGTTCTCCTCTTTCACGCGAGGACGCCGTGGGCTGAGCGAAGCGATGCCCCGGAATGCGGCTCCACCACGCCTCGCCCCGGAAGTCTTCCCACTCCCGCAACGCAACCCCCCGCCCCCACCCACCCCTACGCTGCTCGCGATGTCGAGCGTCTACGAGGAGGGCCAGCACCTGCGGCTCGGGCCAAGCGCCCGCGTCGCCCTGGCCGACTTGCGCGAGCAGACGAGCCGCTCGTCGGGCCCCGGCGGCCAGTCGGTCAACAAGCTCGACACGGCCGTCGAGCTTTGGATCGCCGTCGACGCCATCCTCGGCCTCGATGAGCACGCCCAAGCCCGGCTTCGCAAGATCGCCGGGTCGAAGCTGACCAAGAGCGACGAGGTCCACCTCCGCACCGAGACGGCCCGGAGCCAGCGCGACAATCGTCAAACCAACCGGGAAAAGCTGGCAGAATTGGTCGCCCGAGCGCTGCATCGGCCGAAGGTGCGACGCAAAACCAAGCCCAGCCGCGGCGCCGTCCGTCGCCGCCTCGAAGCCAAGCGGCAGCACGGAGAGAAGAAGCAACGCCGCCGCGCCGACCGCGTGGGGTGAGTCATCACCTCGTCATCCTGAGCGGAGCGAAGCGGAGTCGAGGGACCTCGCTCAGTTCTCCAACATCCCGCAGGCGAGGTCCTTCGAATCGCCGCTCCGCTCGCTCAGGATGACGGATCGCTGGTTACGGCAGAGGAGGCAATCCGAAGAGCTTGGCGGCGTTTTCGTAGTAGACCTGCCTCAACACATCATCCGGTAGGAAGATGCCATAGATCTTCCACTCGCCGGTTGGCGGGAAGTCGTGTTCGTGATAGTCGAAGTACTCGTCGTCCGTTTCGAGAAACTGGTAGTACCGCCGATACCGCGGCTGGTTGGGCCGGCCGGGATAACGATCGGTGCCGAAAAGGATGCGGTCGGAGAACTCAAGGAAGAACCGCCTGGCCGAGTACGGCTGTCGGCCCAGCTCGGCGACGCGGCCGGAGATGTCGGCGTGCAGGTTTGGCAACCGACGCATCCGCTCGGCCACGCTCGCGAGGTCCTCCGCCTCGTTACCGACGTGGGCCCCGATGAACTGCGTGTTGGGATGACGGGCGATCATGCGATCGCGTTCGGCCAGAACCTGCTCGCGACTGGGGAACTCCTCGCCGTGGAACGACCAGGAGGGCCGGCGGTAGAGCTGGGTCCACCGCTCGTTGTCCGCGTCGATCGGATCGAAAAACGCGGCCGGGTCGGCGACGTGGATCAGCACGGGCATGCCCAGCTCGCCGCAGGTCCGCCAGACGATGTCCAGCCGCGGATCATCGACGGCGACGCGGTTCCCGGCGTCGTCCTTCAACGTCAGGCCGAGGTTTTTCCAGATCTTGAGACCCGACGCACCGGCAGCTTTAGCTTCTTTGATATAAGACTCGTAAAAAGCGTCGTCACCGAATCTGCTATAATCCAAATTGAAGAGAATTAGGAATCGTTCATTAAAGAATCGCTCGCGCATCGCGGCGACCTCGTCAACAGTATCGCCGCCACTGAGGTTGACGGCGAAGGCGACGTTTCGTTGGTCCATCGCCGCGAGCATGGCGGCCGGGTCTTCCCGCATTGACCAGTGGCAGTGCACGTCGACGGCCGGGAACTTCGCCGCCTCGGGGATCGTGTGCTCGGTGCGGAGCTGCGACTTCGGGTAGTAGTCGAGGAGGATGGTGTCCCCCGCGTAGACGGCGGTGCCGACCTCGTTGGCTCCCGCGCCGGGTGGCCGGACGACGGTGCTGGCGGCCTCACGGGTGGTCGGTCCAGCCTCGCCGGCGTCCTGGCCGTAGACGATGGCGATGATTCCGCCGGTGGCGATCCAGAGGGCGAGTGCGAAGAGCCAACGCATGCCGCCGATCGTAACGGCGAACGCGCGGCGTTTGCGTCACCAGAGCAGCGGCCGGGGCGGAAGATCGAGCCGGCAGCCGAGTCGGCGAGCGATTTCTTGCTCCAGCTTGTCGATGTTCCGCCGTCGGGTGGCCGACATGTTGAGTCCGGTCGCCGCGGGGACAAGATCGGTCTTGTTCCAGACATCCAGCGTACCGGGCCGAGTACCAGGAAGTTCCGCAGGTCGCGTTGCATCGAGCACGCGAACGACAAGGTCGGCGGCGTCGATGACGCGGTCCGAGAGGTCGATCGCGGCGCGCTCCACGTGGGCCATTTCCGGGTCGTCGCGCCGGCCGGGCGTGTCGGCGAGCAGGACCGGCAGCCGGCCATTGCAGAGGACGGCGGTCGTCTCGACCCAGTCCCGGGTCGTCCCCGGCCGATCCGCGACGAGGCTCGCCTGCCGACCGGCTAACGCGTTGACCAGTGTCGACTTACCCGCGTTGGCCGGACCGACGATGGCGACCAGTGCGGGGGTCAGCAGACGCTGGAGCGTTCGGTCTTCGGGGTCGGCGTCGGCAGGGTCTGCATGTTCCTGGGCCGCAAGCAGTTGCAGGCCGGCGACGGTGGTCGCGTGCGGCAGCAAGTCCCGCCAAGTCGACGGTGGCGGAGCGGAAACGCGTGAAAACCCCTTATTTTCTGCATCCTCGAGGAACCGGTCGACGATCCGGCGTCCGCCGTGGAGGTGGACTTCGAACCAGCCGTCGCCTCCGCGGACGAGCGGATCGTCGAGCACCGAGCCGTCGTCGAGCGTCCAGTCGCCGTGCGTCAGCCGCCCCGGGCTGGGAACGCGATTGAATCGTTTTTCAAGGAAAAACGAGGCATCCGGTCCGTCGATTCGCACGACGGCCAGAGCGGCCGCGCCCGGGGCCGTGAGCAGGCGGACGCGGTTCACGTCTTGTGTTTGATGTGATGATTGGCGTAGGCCAGTGCGATCCCGTAGAGCGTGAGGTCGCGGCTGACGGCGTGGATCAGCTCAAACGGCTCGTCGCCCCCGAAGAGATCGAACGCCTCGCCCCCCGTGGCGATCACCTCCGGCCAGACGGCCTGGGTCATGGCGTGCCGCTCGACGCTCTCGCGAACGAGCCCGCGGAGGGCTTGCACGATGCCGGCGTTGACCGCCGTTTCGGTGCTTTTCCCGTAAGAATCAGCTGAAAACGAGGGTCGCACTTCGGGCAGTTGCGGCGCGACCTGGTGCAGCGCCTTGGCCATGAGCGAAGCACCAGGCGCGATGCAGCCGCCGAGGAAGGTGCCCTGGTCGTCGCAGAAGTCGACGGTGATCGCGGTGCCGGCGTCGACGACGACGCAGGCCTTTTTCAACTGCTCGTAGGCGGCAGCGACGTTGAGAACGCGGTCGACGCCCGTGCGGTCCGGCTCGTCGGTCGCGACGGCGATCGGCAGGTCGACGTCGAGTCCGACCCGCTGCGACCCGCCCCACCCGGCGGCCTTGACGAGATGCTCGACTTCCTGGGAAAAACTGGCATTGCTGGCCGCAATGACGACCTCGGCGTCGTGGCCTTCGAGCCGCTCGCGGGCCTGCTCGATCGCCCCTTCGACATTGGCCGGCTCGGAGACGTCGGGTCGCCACGACTCGACGAGCTCACCGGCCTCAAAGGCCCCGAGCTTCACGCGTGCGTGCCCGACGTCGATGGCCAGCAGGTTGATGTCCGCCATGCCGGGAGGTTAGCGGTCACAGCTGCATCGGTCGGCCCGCGCGGACGTCGTCGGCGTGGCGGAGGATCTCGTCGCCCCCGCCGGCGTAGACGAGTTGACCCAGCTCTCGGAGCAGATCTAGGTCGACAGGAACGCCCATCGTGTCGGCGGCCAGTAGAAGTCGAGCGAAATCAAGCCCGTCCTGCTGGCGATCGAGCAGCTGTCTTCCCAGGAAAATCATCGAATTGAACTTCATCGCGAGCAGGCTCTCGACCGATGGCACCCGCACTGGTGTCCCGTCGACGGTCACCTGCTGACCTGTCTTGACGACCCGGCGAAACAGCTTGCTCTGCTTCGCCTTCATGACGTCGACGGCCTCGTCGCCGTCGAGCAGTAGTCGCGTCACGACGGGCGTGTCGCGTGCCTGAAGCTCTGGAAAAGCAGCCAGAAGCGCCTCGGCCGCCTTCTTGGGGGCGTCGGTCAGGACATCGACATCCCGCGTCGCCCGTGGCCTGCCCGTGTGGGCGTTGACGGCGTGGGCGCCGGCAAGGACGTAGGGCACGCCGGCCTCATCGAGCACGCGAGCGACGGCGGACGGGGTGATCTTCATGCCGTAGTAGACGCTGAGCGCGACGCCCTCCTCCACCAGTTCCGCCATCGGCCGATGCCGGAGCGGCTCGCGTGGAATGGCCGGTGTGTCGAGGTCAACGCGAGGCATTAGCTCTCCAATTCTACCAAAAAACCGAGGAAAGTGCCACTCGTCACACCCGCGACGGGTACTCGTCGTTGACGTCGACATCGCCGTCGGCGACGAAGCGGGGACCCTCTTCCGGCGGCTCGTCGTGGAGGGCGGCGAGGAGGGCCTGGCCGTAGACGGCGACTTTGCGGGGGCCCATGCCCTTGATCTGCGTCAGGGCTTCCGCATCGGCGGGGGCTTCGGCGGCGATGAGGCGGAGAGTGCGGTCGTTGCAGACGCAGTACGCCGGCAGGCCGCGGTCGCGGGCGAGTTCGGTGCGGACGGACTTGAGCCGCTGGAACCGGTCGCCTCCGGCAGTGTCAAGTTGGATGAGTTTCTTGGGGGACTCAGGCGATCTTCGGCTCGGCCGCAGCGGGGCCAAGTCCGCCAGCGGCGTCGGCGGGTCGACCTCGGCCTTCATCACGCGAACGCCCGCCTGGCTCAGCTTCACCACCTTGTACCGCGGGTCGCCGTCGATCGCCGCCTGCTGGACGAGGCCGACTTCGATGAGGCGGTGCAGCATGGCGATCACCTGCTTGGTCCGCAGGTCGCCCAGCAGGCCGTGTGTCGGCAGGCGATCGTGGCCGCGACGGGTGACCTTCTCGCTCTCGCTGCCGGTGAGGACTTCGGCCACCGTGCCGACGCCAACCTTGTCGTTCAGGCGTGCCACGCCGCTGAGCAGCTTGCGGATCAGGTCACGCGTCCGATCGTCGACGGCGACGACGTTCTCCTCGTCGTCAGGCACCTCGCCACTTCGGCAGACGTCGCATCGGCAGTGCTCGGTGTCGACGCGGGCGACGTCGCCGAAGTAGTCGAGGATCTGCTGTCGTCGGCAGCGGAAGGTGCTGGCGTAGCCGATCATGCGGTCGAGCTTGTCCCGCTCGCGACGCTTGATCTCCTCGACCAGTTCCGGGTCGGCCTCGTCGGCACCCTTGATGTTGTCGATGAAGTATTCCTGCGTGAAGCGGTCTTCGTAGCTGAAGAGCAGCACGCAGCGGGCCGATTGCCCGTCGCGACCGGCCCGGCCGGCTTCCTGGTAATAGGCCTCGAGGCAGCCGGGCGTGTTGAAGTGGGCGACGAGTCGGACGTCGGGCTTGTTGATGCCCATGCCGAACGCGTTGGTCGCGACGGCCACGCCGTTGGTGGTGCGGAGCCAGCGTTCCTGGTTGTCGGTCCGTGCGGCCGGGTCCATGCCGCCGTGGTAGCTCATCACCGGGCGACTCGGCAGATGCTGCGACAGGTGGTCCGTCACCTCGTCGACGCTCTTGCGGGTCGCGCAGTAGACGATGGCCGTGCCGGAACCGCGGGTGACGAGGTCGACGAGCGTGTCGAGCTTGTTGCGTTTGCCGCGGATGCGACGCGACTCGTACCGCAGGTTCGGGCGATCGAAGCCGGTGACGACGATCGACGGGTCGGACAGGCCCAGGCTGCGGGCGATGTCGTCGCGGACTTCGGCTGTCGCCGTCGCGGTGAGGGCGATCGTGGGCGGGTTGCCCAGGTCGTGCCGGACGTCGCCGAGGTTTTGGTAGTCGGGCCGGAAGTCGTGGCCCCACTGGCTGATGCAGTGGGCCTCGTCGATGGCGAAGAGCTTGGGCGAGAGGTCGCCGACCATGCGTCGGAAGCCGGCGTTGGCGAACCGCTCGGGCGCGACGTAGAGCAGGCCCTCGAAGCCGTTGTCGAGGTCGGCCAGCGTTCGCCTCACCTCGTCGGCGGGCATGTTGCTGTTGAGCATGCGACAGGCGATGCCCGCGTCGCGCAGCTGGCCAGTCTGGTTCTCCATGAGGGAGATCAGCGGGCTTACGACGAGCGTCAGGCCGTCTTGCTGCGTGGCCGGGAGCTGGTAGCAGAGGCTCTTGCCCGCCCCCGTCGGCATGACGCACAGGACGTCTCGACCGGCCAGAACGTCCTCCACGACTTCGCGTTGCATCGGACGAAACTGGTCCAGCCCGAACGTCTGCCGCAGGGCAGACGTCAAGTCATCGGTCGGCGCATTGGCCTGCTGGTCTTCGGTCGTGAGCACCATCCGTGGCGTTCGATGGTACGGCCTGGCCGCTCAAAGGTTTTCCTGCTTCGCGCGGCGCGTCAGTTGCAGGATCGTGTCAGCCCATGGCTTACACCACCGTCCAAGATCTTGAATACGACTACAGCGCGCTCGAGCCCCACATCGATGAGGCGACGATGCGCGTCCACCACGACAAGCACTACGCGACCTACGTCAGCAAATACAACGACGCCGTCAAAGGCACCGAGTTTGAGGACAAGCCTCTTCACGAGGTGCTCGCCGACGGGGCGAGCGCAGTGCCTGACAGCATTCGTCAGGCCGTCATCAACAACGGCGGCGGAGCGCACAACCACGCGCATTTCTGGGAGATGATGGCCCCGGCCGGCAATGGCGGCGGTGGCGAGCCCGTCGGCGAGTTGGCTGCCGCGATCACCAAGACCTTCGGCTCGTTCGAGGCCTTCAAGGACGAGTTCAAGAAGGCCGCCATCGGCCGGTTCGGTTCGGGCTGGGCGTGGCTGGTCAAGGAAGGCGACGAACTCAAGGTCACCAGCACGCCGAATCAGGACTCGCCGATCATGCACGGCCAGATGCCGATCCTCGGCCTGGACGTCTGGGAGCACGCCTACTACCTCAACTACCAGAACAAGCGGCCCGACTACGTGGACGCGTTCTGGAACGTCGTCAACTGGCCCTACCTGAACGATCGGTTCAACCGGGCCGAGTAGCCGCTGGCGGGCGCTGTTCCTGCTGACCAGATTTTCAGGAGCAGCAGCTTGACGTCCCCGGCGAGTGGGGTACTCTTGTTCTAACAAGCAACGGCCGGAACAGGCCTCACCAGCATTCCCCACCCCCCCGACGCGGCCTGCCACTTGTTGGCAGGTCGCGTTCTTTTGCGTTGCGGCTATTGGAAACGCGTAGCTGTCGCAAGGTCTTGTTCCTGGTGTTTGTTTTGTGAGCCGACGCGTTGCCGCGTTGAGCGGTGAGCGAAGCGAGCCTCTTGGAGCCGGGAGCGTTCCAACGCGACGGTGGCTCGCTGGCGCTCACCGCGAAGCGGGCGTCTGCAGGGAGAACGCGACCGGATTCGTTTTTGGGGCGGCTGTGTTCAAACGCTGGCGGTTGCCGCTCCTAGTCTCGCCGCCCATGCGTGCCGACGGCTCTCTGGACCTGGGCGACCCGACGACGGGAACGCTCTTTTACAAGACGGCACAGGCACTCTTCCGCGTCGTTGCCACGCTCGCGTTCGACCTCAAGGTCTACGGGCTCGAACGCGTGCCACGGACGGGCGGGGTGCTGATCGTCAGCAATCACCAGAGCTACCTCGACCCGCCGATGCTGACGCTGCGTCTGCCCAGGCCGGCAGCGTTCCTGGCCAAGAGCGAGCTGTTCCAGGGCGGGCTCTTTGATCGTGCAATCCGAAACGTCAACGCCTTCCCCGTCCGACAAGGTGCCGGCGACATGGGGGCGATGCGGGAGTCGATCGCCCTGCTCAAGCACGGCTGGCTCCTCACTGTCTTCGCCGAGGGCATGCGGTGCTACGACGGCCAGATCGGTCCGGCCCAGAAGGGCGCCGGCCTGATGGTCCGAAAGGCCGGCGTGCCGGTGGTGCCGACGGTGATCGACGGTGCGTTCGACGCCTGGCCACGCGAGGGCGCGAAGCTGCCGAAGCTAAAGCCGATCCGCGTCTATCACGGGCATCCCGTCGACCTGTCCCACCTCAAGGCCGACGACGTCCGCAAATGGATCGATGACACGCTTCCGCCGATGCTCGATGACCTCCGCGCTGGTCGCGTCCCGTAGTGTCCCGCGTGGACGATCGTCACGACCTGCGTCGCCTCACCGACGCCCTGCTCCGCTTCAGAGGCGAGCGGGACTGGGAGCAGTTCCACAACCCGAAGGACCAGATGCTCTCGCTCAGCCTCGAGGCAGCCGAGCTGCTGGAGCTGGCCCAGTGGAAGAATGGGCAGGAGCTGGACGAGCACCTCGTGGTCCGTCGACGCGAGTTGGGCGACGAGCTGGCGGACGTGCTCGGCTGGGTGCTCTTGATCGCGCACGACCAGCAGATCGACCTCGCCGATGCGTTTGAGGCCAAGCTCGCCGCCAACGCCCAGAAGTACCCGGTCGACGCCTCCCGCGGCCGGGCGGAAAAGTGGACGGCCTACGCGAACGCCAAGGCCTCGGCGAAGGGCGACGCATGACCGACGTGCCCGCCGTGCCGCCGATGAAGGTCCTGATGCCGCCGCGCGAGCCGGTGCGGGCGACGACGACTGCGCGTCTGCTCTGCGTCGGCATTGCGCTCGGCTGCATCGGCTTGCTTGCCACCGCCGCATACCTCTCGCCCGATCCGGCCGGCGTTGGCACGACGTCGCGCCTGGGCATTCCGACATGTGGCTTCCTCGACCGGACCGGACTGCCGTGCGCGGGCTGCGGCATGACGACGGCCTTCAGCCACGCCGTCCGGTGGGAGTGGATTTCGGCGTTCATCGTCCAGCCGTTCGCGGCACTGATGGCCATCGCGGCGGCGATCACCATCTGGACGTCGGGCTACATCGCGGTGACGGCCCGTCCGGTCCACCGGCTCATCTCCCGCGCCGCCACCGGCCGGGGCGGGACGATCGCAATCGTCGTCGTCGCGCTCGGCATCGCCTCGTGGGGCTGGAAGCTGGCGTGGGTGCTGCTGATCGAGTCGAGCTGATTGGCGTTCTGGGCATCAGTCCGATCACGTGGAGATGGTGTGCTCCGAGCGACGAATCGCTACGCTGCGGGCCTTGCGACGTCGCCCCAATGGTCTTCGTGCCCTACTCCTCGCCGCTGCGGGCGGATTGGTGGCGATGTCGTCGGGCTGCAACATTCTCGGCTTCGCCGCCTCGACGCTGCCGCCGCCCATTGTCGAGCCGGCGTACGAGGACCTCGGCGGGCACACGCTGGGCGTCATCGTCTGGGCGACGCCTGAGATCGACGTCAGCCACCCGGCCCTGACGCGTCAGATCGGCAAGCTGGTCGAGGATCGACTCGTCGCCGCCCGCGACGGCAACAAACGCACCACGCGTCAGTCGCTCGAAGGCATGACGATCGCCTACCCGGCACGGTCGTACATCCGAGCCTTCCGCGACGATCCGACGCTCTCGACGCTGACGGGCGAAGACCTTGCTGCCCTCGCTGGTGCTGAGCGCGTGATCTACGTACAGATCACCCAATTCACCACACGCGGCGGTGCGGCGGCCGGTTTGGTGCGCGGCGTCGCCGAGGTCGGCATTGTCGTTTATGAGGTCGAGGACCCGCTGACGACGTCCGAGGAAGCCTCCATCGCAGCGGCCGACGGCGGGCCACCGCCGGGCGTGGAGGTCTTTCGCGAGCAGGCGATCGCCTTCAGCTTTCCTGAAGACGGGCTGGAAGAAGGCAGCCAGCGACTCCGCCCCGACACCGCCTACGCCGGCCTGGTTGATGTCATGGCCGAGGGCATCGTCAATCGCTTCATCGAACGTCCCGGCGAGGAGCCGTTTTGAGCCGGCTGGTTCTGCTGATTTTCCTCGCCTTCTCGACGGGCGGTTGTGCCTTGTTTACCGCGATCCCGGGCCTCGCTGACAGCAAGAGGCGCGCTCCTGATCGGCCGGGTTCGCAGTTCGACCTGGGCGAGCACGAGGCTTTTCTCGTTCTCGAACGCAACGAGGCGGTCGTCGGCACCGAGATCGCCCTGACCGCTGATCCGGTGATCATCGAGGCCCGCCGATCGCTCCAGGCCAACGACGACGTCGGCTACGCAAGCAGCCGAGCCTCCGCCGGGCGGGTGATCGTCATCGAGCTTGCCGTTCCGGGTGAGGACGACACGCTCGGCACCAACGACATCGGCCTTGCAGCAGCGGATGTCCGCGTGCTCGACCAACTCGGCGACGAGATCTTCCCCGCCGACGGCAGTGCCGGTAAACGCGTCACCGCCAAGATCGCCGTCGACGAAGTGGGCGATCCGAATGAGCTGCGACGCGAATCGTATCGCATGCTGGGCCGGAAGATCGGCGCGATGTTCACCGGCTCGTACGACCGCTGAGGCACAGGGCAGCTGCCGCTACGCTTCGACATGCGGCTCGGCGTGCTCTCCGACACCCACGGCAAGGCCGACGCCTGCCGGGCGGCGGTTGAGTTGTTGCAGAAGGCGAAGGTCGACGCGTTCCTCCACTGCGGCGACATCGGCGACTACGCCCGTCCAGCCGAGCCCGTCTTTGACGCCCTGGCGGGCACCGGCTGCCACTTCGTCTGGGGCAACAACGACGACGTCTCCCCCGCCGCCGCCCGCTACGCCAGCGATTTGGGCCTCGTCCTGCACGAGCCGTACGAGCCGTTCACGCTCGGCGAGACAACGATCGTCCTCGCCCATGGCGACGCCTTCAGCGCGACGAGGCGCCTCCTCCGCGAGGCCGAATCGACGGGTCACGGGCCCGACCTGCTGCTCACGGGACACAGCCACGCACCCCACGACGAACGAATCGGGCCGGTGCGGTGGATCAATCCGGGTGCGCTTTTCCGTACGCGAACCAAGACCGTTGCGACGATCGACACGACGCACCTGACGCGCCGGTCCGCCCTTCGATTGCTGACGGTCGATGTGACCGCATGACTGCTCCGCGCGAGCAGCTGCAGACCGCCCGTAGCCGACTGCTGCAGCCTCCGCTACGCTTCACGCCTTCAGCTTTTCCTTCCTTTCCTTCCACCCAGTCCGCACGACCCGTTTTGTCCGAACCGCAGGCCACAAACCCCGGACCGCTCGCCGACCAGCCGGTGGAGTCGCCGGCCGAGTCCGATGCCGGCTGGAGCGACGCCTACACGATCCGGACGTTTCGCGATGCCGACGCTGAAGCGTGCCGGACGCTGTACACCGCGGGCATTTTGGGCGGGCAGCTTGCGGAGAACGACACCGGCCTCGACATCGACGACATCCCGATGGCCTACTTGCAGGGCGGGCTGAACCACTTCTGGGTCGCCGAGGTCGCCCCCGGCCAGGGTGAGCGCGTCGGCGCGCCCGACGGCACCGTCATCGGCATGATCGGCGTGCAGCACCACGACGAAGGCATCGGCGAGATCCGTCGCCTCCGCGTCGCCGACCCGCACCGCCGCCGCCGCGTCGGCAGCCGGCTTCTCGACATCGCCGTCCGGTTTTGCCGCGAAAAGGGCTGCCTGAAGGTCGCGCTCGACACCTTCATCGAACGCTCCGCCGCCGTATCGCTGTTCGAGAAGCACCGCTTCCGTCACGGCCGAACGCGTCAGACGCAGGGGAAGGACACGCTCTACTTCTACCTCGACTTCTACGCGAGCGAGGAGCGGTAGCCACGCGGCTATCTTCACTCCGTGGCCGATCCCGCAGACCTGCTTCGCCGTGCAGTCGATGAGGCGCACGAGGTCGTCGGCCTTGCCGGCAAGCTCGGGCCGCAGCTTGGCGCTGCTTGCGGCTTGCTCGAAGCCTCGTGGAACGCCGGCGGCAAGCTACTCGTCTGCGGCAACGGCGGCTCATGTGCCGACGCCATGCACCTCGCGGAAGAGCTCGTCGCCCGCTTCCAGGCCGACCGCCGCGGACTGGCCGCGATCGCACTGACGGACCCGACGGTCCTCACCTGCTGCGCCAACGACTTCGGCTACGACCACGTCTTCGCGCGCCAGGTCGAAGCCCTTGGCAAGCCCGGCGACGTCCTGGCAGTCTTGTCGACCAGCGGCAACAGCCCGAACGTCGTCACTGCCCTCGACGCGGCCGAACGAACAGGCCTCAGGACCATCGCCTTCCTTGGCAAGGACGGCGGCAAGATCCGCGGCCGATGCGACGTCGAACTGCTCGTCCCGGCGACCAAGGCGCACCGCATTCAGGAAGGCCACAAGCTGCTCTTCCACACCCTCTGCGAGTGGGCCGATGAGTACGCCAAGTGACCCGCCCGGCAGCCTCGGCGAGATCGCCCGCGTCTTCCTGCGACTCGGCTTCCTCGCCTTCGGCGGACCGGCGGCGCACACGGCGATGATGCAGGACGAGCTGGTCGACAAACGGAAGTGGCTCAGCGGCGAACGCTTCGCCGAGGCCGTGGCGGCTGTGCAGGTCGTGCCCGGGCCGAACTCGACGGAGCTGGCGATCCACATGGGCCAGATCCGCGGCGGATTCAAGGGCCTTCTGGTCGCCGGATGCTGCTTCATCGGTCCGGCCGTGCTGATCATCCTGCCGCTGGCGATCGCCTACGTCGCGGTCGGCGAAATCAGCGATGAGGCGTTGGCCGCACGCGACGTCGTCATGCACACCGTCTCGTCGGCCGTGGTCGCGATCGTCGCGGTGGCGGGTGTTCGGTTGCTCTGGTCGACGGTCAAAGGGCCATTCGGGGCGATGATGGTCGGGCTTGCGCTCGTCCTCGCCCTGCGGCTGCCGACGTTGTTCGACGTCTACGACCTCGCACCGGCGTGGCGTCAGACCGAGCTGATGATCCTCGCTTCGGCGGCGGTCGCGGGCATCGTCGCGGACCGCATCAAGGCCGGCACAGCCGCGCTGGCGGTCGCGGTGCCGGTCGGCGTCGACTCGGGCGAACTCATCCGGATGGCAGGCTTTTTCCTCAAAGTCGGCGGCACGCTCTTCGGCAGCGGCTACGTCCTGGTCAACTATCTGCAGACCGGCCTGACCGAGGACGGACTGGGCTGGCTGACGCAGGCGCAGGTGCTCGATGCCGTCGCCATAGGTCAGGTGACGCCCGGCCCGCTGTTGACGACGAGCACGTTCGCCGGCTACCTGATCGGCAGCGTCACGTTCGAGTTCGGCGTCCTCGGCGCGATCGGCACCGCCCTCCTGGCGACGGCGGCGATGTTCGCCCCGGCCTTCGTCTTCGTCGCCCTGCTCGGGCCGGTGCTGGCGAAGCTGCGTCGGTTCGCCTGGGCCAAGGCGATGCTCTCCGCCATGGCCGCTGCCGCTGTCGGGCTCATTTTCGCGGTCTGCGTCGACCTCACCCCAGCCGCTTTCGCTACGGGCCGGCCGCTTGACCCGATCAACCTCGCCATCGGGGCGGCGACGCTGGTCCTGATGCTCTGGCGACGCGTCAACGCGACATGGCTGATCGGGCTTGCGGTGGTGGTTGGCCTGCTCCGAGCCGTGATCTGATGCGCGGATGGGTTGTTCGCGCCGTTTGTAAGGCAAGGAAGAGACACAATGGCATGTTTCTTCACAAGACATTCACGTGCGGCTCAAAACGGTTTGGGTATGTTCCTTCGCAGTCGCATCCGGCCGCCGGAGCGAGTAACCCTTTTTCGAGAGATTGCACCACCCATGAAGCACACGACCCTTCTTCTCGCCGCCGCCACGACGGTTGCTGCAAGCCAGGCGCAGGCCAACATCGTCATCAACGAGCTGCTTGGCAGCACCAGTGGGAGTGACTGGGAGTTCATTGAACTGTTCAACGCCGGTGTCAGCCCGGTCGACATCAGTGGGTACACCGTGACGCTCTATGACGCCGATGATGGTGGCACGGACGGCGGCAGCCCTTATGTGGTGCCGGACGCCACAACACTCGGTGCTGGCGAGTTCTTCCTCTTCGCCAACCCACTCGCCACGACCGGCTTCTCGGTCGTCCCCGACGTCACACTGCCCGCGAATGCTGTCGAGAACAGCCCATACACCGTGCTCCTCGAGGACTCGGCTGGGGGCAACGTCTACAGCGTTCTTGTGACTGATGGCACAGATGCCCTCGGCGCGAACGAGGCTGGCACGCCAATTGTTGCCGATCTGACAGCTGGTCCCGACGGCACGTTCCTCCCGGCTGGCTTCTTCCTCGAAGTTGATGGCGGCAGCACCGCAGGCTTCCTTGAATTCGGCACCGGCAATCTGACCGGTGGTGCAGGTGCGGGCGGTAGCCCCGGCTTCAGCAACGTTATCCCCGAGCCGACAAGCATCGCCGTCCTGGGCATGGCCGGCCTCGCGGCGCTGCGTCGCCGTCGCGTCTGAGCGACCTCATCCAACAACCGACTTCCGCCCGTCTTCCGGACGCCGCGGAGAAGGTGCTCCGTCGGCCGACGCAATCACGCGTCGGCCGACGGTCGTTATGCGCCGCTAACCTGCCACGTGGCCGACGACTCCGACGCCAAGACCGTCCGGCGGACACCGCCGAAGGAGCTTGCGCCGAAGTTCGGCGTCGGCAAGCTCACCCACCACGTCTTCCTCTGCGATGGCCCGGCCTGCTGTGATTCTGAGCTCGGAAAAAAGGCGTGGGGCCAACTCAAACGGCTTGCCGGTCAGGTCAACCTCGATGAGGAGCAAGACGCCTCGCTCTTTGTCACACGTTGCAGCTGCCTCAAGTTCTGCGATCGCGGCCCGATTGCCGTCGTCTATCCCGATGGCACGTGGTACGAGCTGGCCGACGCCGACGTGATCACGCGGCTCATTGAAGAGCACGTCCTCGGCGGCAAGCCGGTGGAGGAGTTCCGTTTCGCGACGGACGACCTGGGCAGCCGAAACGTGGACCGCGACTGAGAGGTTGGGCGAAAGCCGAGATCGGGCGGCTACTGCTGCTACTGTCGATCATGAAGCCGCTGCCGCGCATGACCAGTTTTCGGCTGCCCAGGTCGTCCGTCGCGAAACGGAACTCCTCCACCGGCTTGCCGCCGAGGACGTGCTCTTCAATGAGCC
>JBCDKH010000034.1 GCA_038746835.1 Planctomycetota bacterium
GACGAAGCGTTCCGTGCCCCGACGTGACACCGTCGTGGCACGATGGATTCGATACGGGCGACGTCAGTCCGAGCTTGTCGCCACGCCGCACGGCTTCAGAGCTGCGCGGATCGACAAATGCAAGGCCCGCGCCCCGAGAGGTCGGGGCGCGGGCGGGTCGTTGCCGAAGCGTTCGGCCGCGCTACGCGGCACGCCGGCGACGCAGCAGGCCGAGCGAGGCGAGGCCGAGCAGCGAGGCGGTGGCGGGCTCGGGGATGGTGATGAGGACGACGGCGTCGGTGGAGCCGTCGAGGATCAGCTCGACCAGGGCGAACCGGCCATCATCGCTGAGCGAGAGCGTCTGGTCGCTGGTCGAGAGCTGGGTGATGACCTTGCCGTCGATCAGGTCGCCCTCCTGAAGCAGAATCTCGTCGTTGAGATAGAGGACGCGGTTGGTGTCGGTGTTGCCGTCGATGCTGGCGACCCAGAGCAGGTTGCCGGCCTGGTCGATTTCAAGTCGTGCGAAGGCCAGGTTGGTGTAGAGGCGTCCGCCGGTGCCAGGCGCGACGTCGCCTTCGCGTGCGAAGAGGCTGCCGTTGAGGAAGACGCCCGAGTCGTCGTTGGTGGCACCGGTATCGAAGTTGCCGGTGAACGCGAAGTCGCCGCCGTCGCCGAGGGCGACTTCGCTGCTGGCCAGGCCGTCCCAGGTGAATCCGCCGACGGGCGAGACGTCGCCTTCGCGAGCGAGGACGCCGGTGCCGGTCAGGTAGACGACGCCGTCGGTTGATGAGTCGCCTTCGAGATCGAGACCGAAGATGGCGGTGCCGGAGTTGTTGTAGTCGTACTCGTCGGCATCGGATTCGATGTCGAGGATCAACTCGCCTCCGAGACCCGGGAGCGTCTGGCCTTCTGCGGCGAGGACCACCTGGTCGCCGGTCGCGATGTCGAACGTAATGAGGCTTGAGATGATGCTGCTGCCGGGTCCGTCGAGGCTGATTCGCGACAGCAGGACCGGACCGTCGTTGACCTGCGTGCCGAAGAAGCCTGCGACGGTGGAACCGTTGAGCGGTCCGCTGGCAGTGATCGCCTCCGACTCCTGGATGAGCAGCGTCTTGTCGAAGTAGAGCCCGCTGTCGTCGCCCGAGCCGGTGGTGCCGTCGAGGAACAGGTTCTGCGCGACACGGCCGTCGTTGGTCAGCTGGAAGTCGTCGAAGGAGCCGGCACCTGCACCGACGGGCGCGGCCAAACTTTCACTCTCGCCGAGGAAGACGCTGCCGTTGAGCAGCAGAGCTCCGTCTTTAGTGGTGTCGGCGCCGTCGGTGTCGACCTCGATCAGGATGTCGCCGAGGTTGTTCGTCGCAACGCCGTCCACGCGAGTGATGACGCCGATGCCGGGAACGGTGTCGCCCTCTTCGAGGACGATGTCGAACGTCTGCGCAGCGGCCGGAAGCGCGGTGGCTGCGGCGGCGATGAGGGCAAGGGTCTTGGTGTACATGATCTGTCTCCCAGAAAAACGAAAAAGGTGAACGTCTGAATCAGCGACGACGACGCAGTGCAGCGAGGCCCGCCAAACCGACGAGGGCGGCCGAGGCGGGCTCGGGAACGGTGGCGACCCAGGCGTCGAGCAGGGCGATGTCGCCCGCGGCCGAGCTGCCGAAGTTGGAGCGAAGAATGCCGAAGTCGGCGAGGTCGACGACGCCGTCGCCGTTGAAGTCGGCCTCGTTGAACGTGAGGAACACGCTGGGCGAGCCGAAGTTGGCCCGCAGAATGCCAAAGTCGGCCAGGTCGACCATGCCGTCGCCGTTGGCATCGCCCGGCAGGCGGAACTGCGACAGGAGTCCCGGCGCAAAGGACGAGCCGGCGAAGAGCACGCTGTCTTCGACGATCGGGCTCAGGAAGTCCGTGTAGTCGTCAATCGACCCGGTTCCGTTGACCAGGTCGTAGGCGTAGACGAAGCCCGGCTCGTCGGTGAAGAGGTAGGCCATGCCGTTGCCGGTGGCCAGGCCGTCGAAGTCGCGTTCGAGCCGTCGATAGTCGGGGCTTGGGACGACGAAGTTGAACGTGCCGGCGACCGGGTCGACCTCGTAAATGCCGGCACCTTGTGGCGCGTCGTTGTCGTCGACGACGGTGTAGATCTTGTCGGTGACGGGGTCGTAGTCGAGCGTTCCGAAGCTGAACGCAGTATCTCCGCCGGGCTGGGTGGCGGTGGGGACGACGAGCGTGCTGGGGAACTGCGTGCCGAAGCCCGAGCCGGTCGGGTTGTCGAGGTCGATCTGATAGACGCCTTTGCCCGGGACGCCGCCCGTGTTGTAGATGCCGTAGAGCTCGCCGTCGTCGGTGAGGGCGAGACCCTGGACACTGATGTCGTTCCCGCCGACCGCGACGCGGCCCTGGAAGGTGACGGCGCCGGTGTCGTAGTCGTAGCTGTACAGGTTGCTCGTCGTGTCGGCCCCGGGGAACAGCGACGAAACGTCGAGAAAGAGCAGGCGGTTGTTCGCCTCGTCGGCCGTCATCGCCCACACGTTGAAGCCGGTCGTGCCGGGCAGCACCTCGGTGTCGACCACGTTGGCGGGCAGCGGGAACTGGATCGTCTCGCGCAGCGTCGCCAGGTCGATGTACGTGAAGGACGTCTGGCGATCCGTGTCAGCGAAGACGAGCTGCGCCTCGGCCGGCGCGGCAAGCAGGGTGGTCAACCCGGCAGAGGCGATTGTCGAAGCGAGCGTGCGATTCATGTCTCTTTCTCCCAATTCCCGCCGACTCTCAGGCCCGGCATGACGGACAGACAAGGCGTCACCAACGACGATCTACCGCCTGCGTCGAAGGCCAAGGGCACCGATCACGAGCAGAAGCGTCGCCGAGGCAGGCTCCGGCACGAGCAGGGCGTTGCTGCTGGCATCCGAAATCCACGTCGCGCCGCTGAACGTCTCGTTGAAGAACCACGGCACCTGCAGCGGCGTTCCGTACGTGCCGCTGGCCAGGTCGTACGTGAAGATCGACCCACCCGTCTGAACGGCCCGGTCCTGCACGAGATAGACCACCCCGTCGCCCACCGCGAGTCCGTCGATGTCGGGCCGGGTCGCGCCGGTCGGGATGCTGCCCGGCGGCGGTGCGGCGAGCAGCGTCGGCACGCCGGTAGCGAGGTCGATCTCGTAGAGGCCCTGGCTCGAACCGGACGTCAGGCCGTCGCTGAAGCCGTAGGCCTTCCCGGTGGCGGCGTCGATGTCGAACGCCCCGAAGTCGAACGTGCTGCCAGGGAACGGCGCGATGCTCTTGACCGTCGCGTCGGCCGTCGACAGCTCGTACAGCCCCTCGACCAGTCCGCTGGAGTCGAGCGTTCGCGATCCGACGAGCCTGCCGTCGACGCCGTCCCAGCCGAGGCCGGTGATGGAGACGAACGGGCTGGTCGCCTGATCGCTGGTGGTGTTGCCGATGAGTGTCGGCGACGCGGAAGGATTGCCGTAGTTCCAGCTGTACAGCGTGACGGTGTTCGTCATGAAGTAGAGCGTCTCGCTGGCGTCGTCGTTGGCGATCGCCTGGGCCCCGAAGCCCTCAAGCAGCGGCGTATACGTGCCCGTGTCGACGTCGACGTGCCACAGCGGTTCGTTGGCGTCGCTGACGCTGATGACGAGGTCGGCCGAGGCGACGGCCGAAGTCACACCGATCGCCGCCGCTGCCGTCAAGCCGTGTCGCAGTATGGAGTGCACAATCCCTCCCAAAGGGGCCATCGCCCACGACGCCCCATCGGCCGCGGACCGAAGCAGCGTGAAAAGTTGGCCTGACGGTGTCAAGCGAATTCCGATAGTGCGGGCACGAGGATGAGTTCGCGCATCTCGCGCTTCGTAAGCTTGGCCATGAGCCCCAGCCTGACCATCGGCGATGTCACCCTCGACGCCATTGAGCACCGCCTCTTCACCGGCACCGGCAAGTACAGCGACTACGACGTGATGGCCAAGGCCCTCGACGCCAGCGGCTGCCGGGTCGTCACCGTCGCCGTCCGACGCGAACGTCTCATCGATGCCGACGGCAAGAGCCTGCTCGACTACCTCGACCTCGATCGCTACACGATCCTGCCCAACACGGCCGGTTGCTTCAGCGCCGAGGACGCCATCCGCGTCGCCATGCTCGGGCGCGACCTGTTGGAGAAGCAAGGGAATGCCGGCGCGGGTTGGGTGAAGCTCGAAGTCCTCGGCGACAAGACGACGCTCCTGCCCGACCCCGTCGGCACGATCGAAGCCACGGCCGAGCTGGTGAAGGAGGGCTTCACGGTGCTGGCCTACACGAGCGACGACCCACGGGCGGCGGTCCGCATCAAGGAGGCCGGTGCGGCAAGCGTCATGCCCGCCGGCAGCCCCATCGGCTCCGGCCAGGGCGTGCTCAACCCGCTCAACATCAGCCTCTGCCTCGAACTCTTGAAGGAAGGCGACGCCGACTATCCGGTGATCGTCGACGCCGGCGTCGGCACGCCGAGCGACGTGACGATCGCCATGGAACTCGGCGCCGACGGCGTCCTGCTCAACACCGGCATCGCCCATGCGAGCGACCCCGTCACGATGGCCACCGCCATGAAGCACGCCCTGTTGGCGGGCCACCACGGCCTCCGCGCTGGCCGCATCCCGAAGAAGCGCTATGCGACGGCCAGCAGCCCGATGCAGGGGACAATCGGGTACATTCCGGGGGAGTGAATGATGTCGACTGTCCTTCGCGCAAGTGGAAAAACCTTCGACGTTGATGCATTTCTAGCAGAATGCGACTGGGAGGTCGTGAAGGTGTTCAAGCTGGGTGCTCCAGTCCGCGCATCCAAGCCGGATGGTCCTGCCAATCAATTCTTTGGATTCAACGCAGCTGTTGCTGATGCTGCATTCGGCGACATGGAGAAGCAAATCGAGCAGGCGACACGGTTCCTGACCGCGGAGCGTGAAGAGGTCATCAGGCTCGTTCATTTTGAAGGCGTTGAAGGTGTGAGCGTTGATTTCACGGTGAAGTGGAGGCCGGTTGCCGCACAAGGTGAGTCACTTCCGCCGAAACTGATAAAGGCGGCCGGAGATTGTGGCATCGGGATCGACATCACGATCTATGGGTTCGACGAGTGAAGCAGGGTGGGCTTCCGCCTACCTGATCCGTTAACATCATCGCTGCATGAGCAACCGCACCATCGAAGCCGAATATGCCGGTGGCGTCTTCCGTCCGCTGCGGCCGCTCGATCTGGACGAAGGGCAGCGGGTCACGCTCACGGTGGCCGAAGCCGAGCAGGCGTGGGACCCGGATCGGGCAAAGGCCGTCATGCGCGAACTTGCCGCGATGCCGCTTGAGAACCACGCAGATGGCGAAGATCGCACAAGCGAAGATCACGATCGGTTTCTCTATCCCGAATCGAAGTGAATCGCAGCGATGTCATTTTCGTTGACACCGGCGCGTGGTACGCACTCGCCGTCCCGAGCGACGCAAACCACGCCGCTGCTACCGCGTGGTTCGCCGCTAACGAACGTCCGCTGTTGACGAGCGATTACGTTGTTGACGAGACGCTCACGCTCCTGCGAGTTCGGGGCGAGCCTCGGCTTGCCGTGGAGATGGGGCGGCGGTTCTTCGCAGGCGATCTCGGCGAGGTGCATCACCTCACGCCGGAAGACGTGGCAGAGGCGTGGCAGGTCTTCCGCACCTACGGCGACAAGGCGTGGAGCTTCACCGACTGTTCCAGCCACGCCCTGACACTTCGCCTCGGCATCACGACGGCTTTCGCCTTCGATGCCCACTTTCGCCAGTTCGGCCACCTGCAGATCATGCCGAGTTCGGCTTGAGCAAGTCGCGGTAGAACCCGGGCTCACTGCCGTCGATGACCGTCGCTCCGCAGGTGTCGCGGTAGAAGTCGACCGGGCCGGCTCCGCCGATGATGGCGTAGGCGTAGCCGGCGGTGTGCATGGCGTGGAGGCTGTGGAGCAGGAGGGCCTTACCGATGCCGCGGCCACGGGCGGAGGGGGCGACGCCGGTCGGGCCCCAGAGGCCGCGGGCGGTGCAGTCGTAGCCGGCGAAGCCGACGATCTTCGACCGGCCACCCTCTGCCGGCTCAGTCGCGAGCCAGGTCGACACCGGCCGATTCGCAAATCCCGCGTCCGCCTCGTCGGCCCAGCTTCGTGTGAAGTGCTCCTCGATGAAGTCGCGCAGATGCCCCCGCTCGAACGGCCGGGCGACGCGGATCGTCACGCCCTCTACCGGCGTCGCGGGGGGCAGGTCGTAGAGCTTGACGAGCAGGTCGGGCATCCCGAGAAGCGTAAGCCTCTGACGCGTCGTGCTCGGTGTACGATCATGACATGCAAAAGGAGTCCCTCCGTCAGGAGTTGAAAAAGGAGCCGTTCCAGCAGCTCGACATCAAGACGAGCGACGGCGACACGTTTCGCATCGTCCACCCCGACTTCGCGCTCATCACGCCAACCGGATCGGCGGTGTACATCTTCGACAAGGACGATCACTATCGCGTGGTCGATCTCGCGCACGTCGTAACGGTGGAGCCCGTCAAGCCGCCGAAGAAGAAGGTTGCCCGAAAGTAGTTACTCGCCCAGCCCCACGTATGTGTGGCTCGGGTCGTCGCTCTGTTCGACGAAGGCGGGGAGGGAGATGCTGAAGGTGGTGCCGTGGCCGGAGTCGCTTTTGACGGTGAGGGTGCCGTCGTGTTCTTCGATGATCTTCTTGGCGACAGGCAGACCTAGGCCCGTGCCGCGGTTTCCTTTGGTGCTGTGGAATAGCTCGAACATGTGCCGGCGGAGGTTGGGGTCGACGCCCGGGCCGTCGTCGACAACGTCGATGTTCGTCCGCTTCTGCTCGGCGTCGTAGCGGCAGATGACCTTGACGACGCCCGTCGGGGCGGTCTGGACTTCGGGCTCGGTTTCGCTAACCGCGTCGACGGCGTTGCCGAGCAGGTTCATGAGGACCTGGTGCAGGCCTTCCTCGTCCAGCGGTACGGCCGGCTGGTCGTCGGCGACGTCGGCCACGACCATTACGCCGCGTTCGTCGGCCATGGGCGCGACGAGGTCGACGCACTCGTTGATGACCTGCCGCGGGTTGACGAGCTTGCGTGACGGCGTGCGGGGTTTGCTGAAGGCCAACAGATTCATCGTCAGGCCGAAGATGCGGTCGAGATTGCGGTCGACGACGCCCCAGCCTTTGTCAAGCTGATTCCAGTCCTTCCGTTTGCGTGCCATCTCGACGACGCTCGCGCCGCCGCGGAGGGCTTGGAGGATGTTCTTGATCGAGTGCGACAGCGCGGCGGTTGTTTCGCCAACGGCGGCGAGTCGTTCGGCCTGCAAGCCCTTTCTGTAGAGCTTGGCGTTTTGCAGTGCCAGACCCGTTTGCAGTCCGATGGCCGTCAGGAGCCGCAGTTGATCAGTGCCGTACGTGTAATTCTGCACGCTGGAGTCGACGTAAAGCACGCCGATGACTTCGTTCTCGTCGCTCTGCACTTCGAGCGCGTCGGCCGTGTCGGGGATGGGCGGCGCCTTGCCGACGCCGGCGTCGAGTCGGCGGGCTTTGATCGGGCAGGCGATGGCGCTGCGAATGCCGAGGTTCTGAACGCTGTGCCCGCTGCGGAATCGGCGATCGGTCATGGCGTTGCTGCAGACGACGCCCTCGCCCGTGCGGACCACGTGCGTCAGAATCGTCCGGCTGGCACGGATCGGCTCGGGCTTGACCGGCTCGTCGTCCTCGCTCTGCGGCGGTTCGGGGTCGCGACGACGCACGGCACGCGGCGTGAGCTTGCCGTCGATGTCGTAGAGAAACGCGACGGCCTGATCGGCACGAACCGTCTCGAAGACGAGGTCGAGCACAACATCGAGCACCTGGTCGTCCGTGAACTGGCTGCCCAGCGCCGCGGCGAGTCGGTAGAGGACCTTCAGGTTCGCCATCGCCGCCGCGGCAGGCTCGGGCACGGCCAAGACGATCGAGTCGTCGCTGGTGGCGGGCAGGGTCGAGATGATCGACGAGTCCATGCCACTCTCGGCCGTCTCGAGCGCGACGGACTTGGTCGTCTCGCGGCTGACGCCCGCGGCCGCACCGAAGAGGAGCAGCGTGCTGCCGATGCGGATCTGGTCGCCGCTCTTGATGTCGATCGGCTGGGTCAGGACGCGTTGGCCGTTGAGCCAGGTGCCGTTGGCGCTGCCGAGGTCCTTAAGGGTCCAGCGATCGCCGTACGCGGCGGGGCGGAGTTCGGCGTGGCGTCGGCTGCAGGTGTTGTCGTCGAGCCGGACGTTGGCGCGCTCCCGCCCGACCAGGGCAGGTCGGTCTGGCAGTTCGAATCGCTTGCCACGATCCGGGCCTTGCAGAACGAGCAACGTCAGCACGGTCCCACTGTATCGAGGCCGGCCGATGGCTCACGAAAATGATATGATGACTTCGATGGACACGTTGCTCCGCCCCAGACCGGCCGCCCTGGCTCATCCGGCCGACGAGGAGTTCCCGCCGATTGCCGACGGCTTCGACGACGAGGCGATTCTGGATCGCCTCGAGCAGGACGATCGCAACTTGGAGTTCGACGGCGAAACCTTTGTGGAGAAGAACGTGAGTGTCGAGTCAAGCTTCGTCAACGGTTGGATCCTGACGCTCATCAACAACTTCATCATCGCTAACGGGTGGCCGGCCGTGGCTTTGGGGCCGGAGACGATTTACCGCTGCTGGCCCGATCGGCCGCGGCTGTTCCGCAAGCCGGACGTCAGCGTCATCCGCATGGAGCGGTTTCGCGAGCACGAACGCAACCCACGCGTCATGACGATCCCGGCCGACCTGGTCGTCGAAGTGCTCTCGCCGACCAATCGGGCCGAAGACCTGAACCAGAAGCTCGAACTTTACCGCGAGGTCGGCTTCGGCCCGGTCTGGGTGGTCAGCCTGCTCAGTCGAGCTGTCGACGTGTATCAGCCCAACGGCGAGACGAAGCGTCTGCGCGGCGACGAAGTGGTCGATGCGGGCGATGTGCTGCCGGGCTTCGCACCGACGGTCAACGACCTGCTCGGCCCCGATGCCGCAAGAGGCCGGTGAGGGCGACAAGCCCCAGACCTGTCGCTGCGGCGGTCTCGGGGATGACCTGGAAGCTGATGCGGAAGCCGAGGCGTGTGAGCCCCTCGTCGCTGATGTCGCCGTCACCGTCTTGGTCGAGGATGGCGATCTCTGCGCCCAGCTCGAACTCCGAGCCGAAGCCGTAGTCGATGGTCTCGAAGACGACCAGCGGGTTGTCTGCGGGCGACGTCCCGCCGGAGACGACGGAGTCCTCGCCGTTGAGCGTGAGCAGGCCGTCGACTTTGAGCGTGCCGCCGACGAAGCCGCCGGTCAGATCGAGCCCGTCGAAGACGCCGGCGGTGGCGAGATTGGTGCCGATGGCGAGCAGGGCGATGTCGGGCGTCTCAGTGCCGAAGACAGTCCCGGCCGGGATAAGGCTGGCCTCGTCGGTCGTCAGGACGACCTCGATGATCACGTCTTCGCCTGTGGGGAAGAACTGTTGGGACTCGACAAGGACGGTGTTGCCCAGCGACGTGACGAAGGAGGACGTCGTGCCGAAGGAAAAGCTTTCGTCGACGAGCAGCTCGTCCGCGCCGCCGGTGCCGGTTGGCGTGAGGGCAAAGAACGCCAGGCCGACGTCGTCGCCGGGCACGACTTCGGTCGCAGCGGCGGGAAGGGCCAGGGCCAACGACGCGAGGGCAGCGTGCATCTTCATCGCCGCATTGTGTCGCGCGATTTGAAGACGATCAACGCCTGCGCTTGCCCAGGAGCAGGAACGCCAACGCGGCGATGCCAGCCGTCGGCTCCGGCACGGTCGCGGCCCAGGCATCGAGGATCGCATGGTCGGCGCTGCTGCCGAAGTTCGCCCGAAGAATGCCGAAGTCTGCGAGGTTGACGAGGCGATCGCCGTTGAAGTCGGCGGTGTCGAAGGTGCCGTCGGTCGAGCCGAAGTTGGCTCGCAGGATGCCGAAGTCGGCGAGGTTGACGGTGTCGTCGCCGTTGGCGTCGCCGGGCAGGTTCAGGTTGGCGACGAGGACGACGACGTTGTCGACCGACGAGCCGCGCAGGCCTGCGACGAAGGCGACCTCGCCGTTGTCGCTGAATCCGCTGAGCAAGCCGTCGCCATTGCCGCTGCCGCCGAGGAAGCCCAGGAAGCTGATGTCGCGGGTGGTGCCGTCGGGCAGCGTGATCGACTCCTCGTCGACGGCGATGACGCGCAGCTCGCCGTTCTTCTCGGCGAAGATGGCCGTGCGGAGGAAGCCGTCGGCCGTCAGGATCTGACCAATGAAGGCGGCGTCGTTGTTGGCGTTGAAGACGAGGCTGGCCCGCGGCACGGACTGGCCGATCTGCGAGATGGTCGCCCCCGGCATGCCGGGCACGTCCTGTCCGACGTAGGCGACGAGGTCAAGGTTGTTGATGCCGCCGCTCCGGTCGGACCACAGGCCGACGACGCTCTGGCTGTTGTCGGGCGTGCGTGCGGTCGCACGGAACAGGACGTTGTCTTGTTGGTTGATGAAGACGGGCACACTGAGCAGGTCGCCGAAGACGAAGTCGCTCGTGCCGTCGTTGTTCAGGTCGGGCGTTCCACCTGCCACGACGCCTTCGCTGGCGACGATGCCGCCGTCGGAGAAGACGCCGGTGTCGCTGCCGCTGGGCAGATCGCTGAAGCGAGCAGGGAAGGCAACCGTGCCGATGCTGTTGATCGACGGCCGGCCGAGGCTGGTGAAGCTGACGTCGCCGCCGGCATCGCTGCCGGTCTGGGCTTCGAGGCTGATGTCGGCCTGGTTGAAGGTTGCGATCGCGTTGAAGGCGGCGGCGTCATCCGTGTCGATGACCGTCCGGAAGATCAACTCGCCGGTGCCGCTGATACCGTCGACTTGCGTCGTTGGGAAGAAGTCGGTGTCGCTGCCGTTGCGTGCAACGAGTGTGAGGGCTTTGCTGTTGTCGGGCTGGACGCGTTCGACCCACAGTCCCTGGACGGACCCTGGGCCATTCGGGTTGACTGCCGTGGTGCCGAAGCCGACGAGGCCGTCGTTGTACGCGAATTCGGTTGACCCGCCGTAGGGACTGATGAAGTTCGCGCCTGGGCCGAGGCTTTGGAACTCGTAGCCGAAGGTCGGGCTGACGGGGTCGATTTGCGGAATGGTGTCGCCCGCGCGGACGACGCTGCGGACACTGCCGTCTGCCTCGTAGACGAGGATGGCTTGACGGACGTCGCTGGAGTTCGGGCCGACTTCGAGCTGGGTGCCGTGGGCGACGCTGCCGTCGTCGCCGACGATGAGCCGTCCGCCTTGGATGCCATCAAAGTCGAACCCGGGCAGACCGGGCACGGCCTGCCCTTGAAGGGCGAGCGTCTGCAGCACGCCGTCGCGTTCGACGAACGCACCTTGCCGCGTGACGCCCGAGCCGCTGTTGGTGCGGCCTGCGCCGAAGAACGCGACATCGCCGTGTGCGTTGATGGTCGCACCGCCGAAGACGAAGGTGCTGCTGAAGCTCGAAAAGACCAGGCCCGGATCAGACTGATCGGGGAGGACATCCGACTTCTGTGCGACGGCGCGGAGGGTCACCTGGGCCGACGCGATCGGAATCGCGGTCGCGGCTGAGGCCAACGCGAGAAGGGTCGCGATCCGCTTGGATCGCCCGGCGGGGTTCGAATGGCACATCCTCAACTCCTGCACAGGACAAACTGGTCCGCTGGCGGCGGAATCCGCAACTGCAATGTGCCAGCGCGAACGCCTTTGTCAACAAATTGTCTTGCCTGTCGGACGCAGAACGGAAGGGCCGCGCGAGATTTTTCCTAAGACGGGCGAGTGGTCGTGCGTCGTGCTGGTGGAGACCCACCATGACACGAAACCGCACGATCTCTTCGACCACTACGACCCGCCTTTTGCTTGCCGGGGCTGTTGCCTCGGCATCGCTGGCCGCGCTGACGACGCCTGCACCGGCGGCCGGGCCACGAAACCTGCCGCCGATCGTTCTGCCGACGCCTGCCGAGGAGGGCCCGTCGATCGACCTGGTGCTGCTGCTCGACACCAGCAGCTCGATGAATGGCCTCATCGATCAGGCCAAGGCCCAGCTCTGGAAGATCGTCAATGAGACGGCCGATCAGACGCGCGACGGCGAGAAGGCCAAGGTCCGCGTCGCGCTCTTTCAGTACGGCAACGACGGTCTGCCCGTCACGGAGAACTACATCCGCCAGGTCGTCCCGCTCACCAGCGACCTCGACGCCGTCGGCACCGCGCTCTTCGGCCTGACGACCAACGGCGGCAGCGAGTACTGCGGGGCCGTTATCGACGACGCACTCGGCGTGCTCGACTGGTCGACGGGTGACGACGACTACCGCACGATCTTCATCGCCGGCAACGAGCCGTTCACGCAAGGTCCGATCGACTACCGCGTGGCAGTCGGCGAGGCGAAGGGCCGGGGCGTCGTGGTCAACACGGTGCACTGCGGGCCTTCGCAGGCTGGCGAGAGCGGCGAGTGGACGCGAGCGGCCGCCATCGGCGGGGGCGAGGCGTTCAACATCGACCAGGACCATTCGCCCGTGCCGCAGATCATCTGTCCGCAGGACGAGAAACTCGGCCGACTCAGCCTCGAGCTCAATGAGACGTACCTCTGGTTCGGCGATCGCGAACGACGCGACGAGGCCGCCGGTGCGCAGGTCGCCAACGACATGCGGATGAGTCGCATGAGCCCGTCCCTCGCCGCAGTCCGGGCGGTGACCAAGGCCAACTCGGTCTACGACAACGCCGGTCGCGATCTCGTCGACACGCTGGCCGGCGACGTGGACGCGCTTCCGACAAAGCTGGCCGAGGTTCCGGAGGACGAGCTGCCTGAGGCGATGCAGGCGATGTCCGCCAACGAGCGCGTGCAGCACGTCAAAGAGCTGGCCGAGCGTCGTTCGTCGATTCAGGCTCAGATCCAGACGTTGGCGGCCGAGCGTGCGACGTTCCTCGCTGCCGAGCTGGCTCGCCAAGCCGACGCAGACGCCGGCCAGGTCACGCTTGGCGATGCCGTCACGCAGGCCGTCGCTAGGCAGCTCGAGGACCGTGGCTTCGACAAGGTCCGGCCGACCACGCGTCCGCGCTAGCACAGCGGTTGGACACTCAACGCAAAATGGCGGCGTCACGCACGTGACGCCGCCATTCGCATTCTCTCGCCTGTCGCTAACTCACTTGCGGCGACGCAGCAGCAGCGTGCCGAGACCTGCCGCGAAGAGGCTGGCCGTCGCGGGCTCCGGGATCACCGCGTCGGTGCTGACGAACGCGCCCAGCGGCGTGTTGGCATCGCCGACCAGGCCGATGGCGTAGATCGTGTAGACCGTGCCGGCCTCCGCGACGAAGCCGTCCACGTCGAGGACGCTGCCGCTCGGGCGGTCAGCACTGACGAGCACCGAGATGTCGTACGTGCCAGCCGGGACGGTCTGGTAGCCGCCGCTGGTGAACTGGTCGACGTCATCGAACAGCGTGCCCACGCCGGCGACGTCGATGTCGACGGTCGGGGCGTTGCTGCTGGCGTGGACGAAACGAATACGCGCGGCGTTGGGGTCGATCGTGTTGTCATCGACCAGCGGCAGCGCCTGCAACGCCGGCGAGCCGCCGAGCAGACCAACGGCAGCGATCGTGTAATCGGTATCGCCGTCGATCGCGAAGTCGTCGACGTCAATGCCGATGACCGAGTTGTCGCTGTCGAGGACGACGTCGAAGTCGTAGTTGCCGGTCGGCAGCGGGATGTAGTCGGTGACGGCTGGGTAGGTCGCGCCGTCGAACGCGAGGCCCTTCGCACCGCCGGTCGGTCCGGCCAGGACGTCAACAGCAGGCGTGTTGGGCGAGAGGTGAGCGACGCGGACATCGGCCTGGGCCGTCGTGGCGGTCGCAACAGCCGCGGCAGCGGCGACGAGAAGCTTGACTTGCATGGATTCTCCCGGGGAGAGGAATGTCAGACGAACAGACCCCGCGATGGGGCCCTGCCATGGCACGTCGCCGTGCGCCCGGGCGCGCTTTCACACATCGACAAGTTTTGCCAAGTTGTCAGGCCGTCAGGCCAGGGTGTCCGAGTTTCAAACCCAAGCGACGGCTGAAATGTCTGTTGGAACTGGCTCTTGAAACCGGTCGGGCAATCCAGCACAGTGGCCCGCGAGATGATGCGAACCGCTTCTATTGCTGTCTTGCTCCTTGCCGGTTCCGCGTCGGCAACCTTTGACGAGCTCATCGTTTTCGGCGACAGCCTCACCGACGTCGGGAACGTCGAGGCCACCACTGACGCCATCCCGCTCGTCCCCGCGACGCCAGGCCCGGCGTACTTCAACGGCCGGTTCAGCAACGGGCCGGTCTGGGTCGAAAACCTCTCGGCCAGCCTCAGCCTCGGTCCCGTCGTCCGCAGCGGTGCCGGCGGAGACAACTTCGCCCACGGCGGGGCACTGGCATCCGGCAGCAGCTTTCCATTCAACCTCGTGGTCGACGATCTCGACGACCAGGTCGACGACTTCCTAAATCGCGACGGCACCGCCGACGCCGCCGATCTGTTCGTCATCCTCATCGGCGGGAACGACATCGAAGCGGCCGTCAACGGCGGCAGCAACGCGACTGCCACGGCCGCGGCGACGGAAACGCTCGACCAGATCACACGCCTCTACGACGCCGGTGCCCGCCACTTCCTCACGCCCAACCTGCCCGACCTCGGCCTCGTCCCGCGCTACGACGGCCAGGAGGCATTGGCGACGAGTCGCACGCTCGCCTTCAACACAACGCTCGACGCCGGCCTCGACGCGTTCGAACTCGCCCGGCCTGATGCGACGCTCTTCCGCCTCGACCTGGTCACGCTCTTTGCCGACCTCGTCGCCGATCCCGCGAGCTTTGGCCTGGTCAACGTCACCGACTCCGCCGCCCCCGGCCTGGTCGCGGGAGACGGCAACTACGACCTCTCGCAAGTCGTCTCGAACGCTGATGAGTTTCTCTTCTGGGACGACCTCCACCCGACGGCGACCGGCCATGCCCTACTCGCCGACGCCGCCTTCGCCGTCATCCCCGAGCCGACGCTCGGCCTGACGTTGCTAGTCCCAGCAATACTTCTGCGCCGGTATCGATAGGAAGGCGTCTCGGACGCCTCTCGTCCGTCATCCTGAGCGAGCGCAGCGAGTCGAAGGACCTCGTTCGCCCTTCGGAAGCCGATCCAGGCGAGGTCCCTCGGCTCCGCTCGGGATGACGGAAGCGGAGCTTCGAGTCCGTCACGCCAGTCGTTCCGTCGCCACGTGGTACTGTGGGTCTTCGCTGACGTTGACCTCGACGAATTCTCCAGCTTTGTCGAGGAGTTGGCGGCACTCGGGTGAGAGGTGTGTCAGGTGCAGACGCTTGCCCAGAGCCCGGTACTTCTCGGCCAGCTTGCTGATCGCCTCCAGGCCGGACTGGTCGTAGACGCGGGTGTAGTAGAAGTCGACGACGACGTCGTCTGGGTCTTGCTGTGGCGTGAAGCTCTCGGTGAAGTGCGTGACGCTGCCGAAGAAGAGGGCTCCGTGCAGCTGGTAGATCTTGCTGCCGTGCTCGTCGAACTTGACGTCGACGCCGAGGTGGAAGGCGTGTCGCCACGCGAAGACCAGTGCGGACGCCGCGACGCCGAGCAGGACGGCCGTCGCGAGGTCGTGCATGAAGACGGTGTAGCCGGTGACGAGCAGCATCACGCCGAAGTCGGCCAGCGGGAATCGCTTCCACATCTTGAGCGTCGCCCACTCGAACGTACCGATGACGACCATGAACATCACGCCCACCAGCGCCGCCATTGGAATCAGCTCGAGCATCGGCGCGAGCGCGACGACGAAGACGAGGAGCATGACCGCCGCCGTGATGCCGCTGAGTCTGCCGCGTCCGCCGGAGTTCACGTTGATGAGGCTCTGCCCGATCATCGCACAGCCGCCCATGCCGCCGAACAGGCCGCAGGTGACGTTGGCGACGCCCTGGCCGACGCATTCGCGGTTGCCCCGGCCGCGGGTTTCGGTGATCTCGTCGACAAGCGTCAGCGTCATCAGTGACTCGATCAGCCCGACGCCGGCGAGGATCAAGGCGAACGGCAGGACTGTCAGGAACGTCGCCCACAGGTTCTCGGGCTTGAGCACGTCCAGCGCCTCGCCACCCGTGTAGCCCGGGCCGCCCAGGAAGAACGGCATTGGCACGCCCGCCGACAGTCCGGGCGACTCGGCCGAAGCGACCGCGGCCTGGACCTCGTCGGGCGACAGCTTCACGTCATCGGTCGGCACCACGGCGAGGCCTTCGGGCAGGGCGTTCTCGTTGAAGGCGGCGACGGTCGTCTCCAGCTGGTCGGCCTGGGCCTGGCGGACGGCGCGAGCCTGCTCGTTCGTGTCGAGCATGTCGCGAATCGTCGGCGTGTGCAGCCCGGCTGCCGACAACGCCGCCGCCAAGAGCGAGACGCCGACGATTGCGACGAGGCTCGACGGCACGGCCCGCGTCAGCTTCGGCAGACCCCAGATGACGAGCATCGTCAGCGCGACCAGCCCGAGCATGAGCACGAGCGGCGTCCCGGTCATGTAGTGCAGCAGGCCGTCATCGCCGAGGGTTTTGAAGCTCGTGAGCTGGGCCATGCCGATGACGATGGCCAGTCCGTTGACGAAGCCGAGCATGACACTCGCCGGCACGATGCGGATGAGCATGCCGAGCTTCAGCAGCCCGACGGTGATCTGGAACACGCCAGCAAGAACGACGGCCGGGAAGAGATACGCGATCCCCTTGTCCGCCACGAGCGACACGACCACGACGGCCATCGCGCCGGTCGCCCCCGAGATCATCCCCGGCCGCCCGCCAAGGACGGCGGTGATGAGTCCGATGAAGAACGCGCTGTAAAGCCCGATGATCGGCGAGACGCCTGCCACGAAAGCGAACGCGACGGCCTCGGGCACGAGAGCCAGAGCGACGGTGAGCCCGGAGAGGACGTCGTTGCGGGCATTGGCCGTCTGCCGATGGAAAAAGTCGACGAGCGGCGTCTTCGGCTGGGCGGATGGGGTGGCGTCGTTGGCGTGCAGCATGAGCAGGAGCGGCGGAGGGTAGCGACTGCTCCGTGTTGCCGCTCCTGCTGCAGTTGAGTACGCCGTAACACGATGCTCTGAATGACTTTAAACACTCAGCAGCCTGTGCTCTCTGATCTGACCCAAGCCGGTATGCCACTACGCACGTATGGGAAGTTGTTGGTAAAGATTTGCGACGCTGTTGCCCATTTGGTCACTTTCTGGTATTCTTCGCGACCGGTCGACTCCCGCCGCTGCGGTCGGCCAAGGAGGACTCCATGACACCGTCTCGCCACCGAAGAGGGTTCACGCTCGTCGAACTGCTGGTCGTCATCGGCATCATCGCGCTGCTGGTTTCGATCCTGCTGCCGACGCTGAGTCGTGCGCGTGCGTCCGCTCAGTCCGTGAAGTGCCTTTCAAACCTCAGGCAGATCGGCACCGGCTTCGTGATGTATCAGAACGACTTCAACGGCTACATCGGAGGCGTGCGGGGCAATGGCACCTTCGGGTTTGCGGGCGTGTCGTGGGAAGAGCAGATCAGCACCTACGTCGCGCCGGACATGACCTGGGACTTCACGCAGCAGATTCCCATCGGCCTGTCGATCGACTTCTTCACGTGCCCGTTCGACGACAATGTCGGCTTCGAAGGGCGACAGCATCGCAGCTACGCCTTCAACATCGGCCGACCTCCCTTTGAGCCGGACAAGTTTCCTGACGCACCCGGCCGCATCCGCCAAGTCCGAGATCGATTCCCGACGACGACGTACGACGACGCGCTCATGAGCACTGTCATGGTGGCCGACCGGTTCGGCGTTCCGGGTGGCAATCCGATTCGCGTCACGCTCGGCGTCGTCGATGACTCAGTGGGCGTGTGGTGGAACTTCTCAGAGCTTCCGTCGCGGACCCATAGCTCCGGCAACCAGAACCTTCTCTTCTTCGGCGGCCATGCGCTGAGCAACCCCTTTGCCGAAAGCCGCGACGATCATCGGCCTCTGTTCGACTACGACATGGGTCCGTAGTTCGGGCCGAAAAGGGCGATCTCAGTCCAGCTTGTGCGATTGCAAATCGAGAGAGAAAACGCGCGACTGCCATTCGGATAACGGCAGCTTCACGGCACCGATTCCGTCATTGATCTCGAAGACGAACTGCTCGTCGGTTTGCCCGAGGCTATTCAACACGTACCGGCCGTCTGTGGGAAGTCGCAGTGTGATGGTGACCGTGTCGTCGGTACCGAGCTGGTCGCGCGTCACGACGACGATGGTTCGCCCGTGTTGATCGATGAAGCCAAAGCCGGATCCATTGGCTGAAAAGCGAAGCGGCAGTTCGGCAGAAGCGATGTCGCTCACATCGAAGACCGGAGCCAGCCGATTCAGGCGACGACGCTCGTCGGCCGGCAGGTCTGCGAGGCCGTCCACGAGCCAGGCACTCGGCGCGGCCTCGGGCTTCAGCGCGTCGAGCGCAACGTCGCTGACGAAGTACGCGGGAATTGCGTGGCCTCGCGTGTGTTCAACAAGACTCCTGACCGGGAAGTACTCTTGAAGTGCCAGCTCGTGACTGTCTTCGAGCGAGGCCGAGTAGTACAACGCCGGCCCGAACGGAGCGGTCGGGTAGATCGTCAACCCGAGCGTCTCCCACAGTTCTTCTGGATGATGGCCGCTGAATTGACGCTGAACGTACTCGGCCGCGCGTTCGACCTTGCCGTCGCGGGTGGCGATGTGCACCCACGGCAGCGCGATCCACGCGGTCTCGAGCACGTTTTGGCCGAGCGATTCGAGTTCGCTATCGGAGAGCTCGACACCTCGGGCCTTGGCATACTCGCGCGTGGTTCGCCAGATCGACATCGAGTGAACGTCGCCCGACGCAGGCGGCGTCGCGTTTTGAGCCATCGGCATCATGATGCCGCGGGTCATTGCTGGCTCGCGCGCGAGGTGCGTCCCGACCATGCCGATGTAGGCCGCGAGCGTGTCGCCACCGACGTTGCGATTCCACGGGATCGACCAGGCCTCGACCTGATACGCGAGCATCGCGTCGTCCGGCAGAGCTTCGACGATCATCCGGGCGTCGATGGCGTGGTAGCGCTTGTCGTGGATGTGCGTGTGCTTCTGCATCTTGATCACAGCCGGCCGCCCCGTTGCGGCCTTGAGCCGTCGCGCCATGTCGCCGTACCAGTCGGCGTACGACAGGTTCCAGTAGTCGATCCAGCGTGCAAAGTGGCGTTCGATGATGAACTCCGCCCGCCTTTCGACGCTGCCACGCGGCACACGAACGCCAGTCTTCCTTGAAAAGTCGGCGATGATCGCGGGTTGAAAGTCGATCTGCGTGACGTCGTGGTACGGCAGCTGATCGAAGTGGTCAGCGAGTGAGACGCCGTCGATCCCGACACGCGCCGCATAGTCGGCGAGGCCGTCGTTGAACCACTCGCCCCAGTTCGTGATGCCCGCGGCTGCGTCGCGATCCGGGTCGTCAGGGTCGAGTGGCCGCTGTGGCGCGATCCATGCTTGCGGCGTGGCGAGGTTCGAGTCCGGTTCATGCTTGTCGGAACCGGGGTGCCTGCCGCTGCGATCGAGCCAGAAGTAGTCCTCGCGATCGTGCATCCACTCGAACCACGCGCGGTGGGCCGGGCTTTCCGCGTCGGGATGTCCGCTGCCCGGTGCTGCGGCGGCATAGGCGGAACGCCAGTGCATCAGGCTGAACGTCGGCGCGATGCCGCGTGACCGCAGTTCGTCGGCCCGCTGGGTCTCACGCTCCGCGTAGCGGTCCTGCATCCGATCGGGATCGACTTCCCAAAACAGGAATCGCTGGAACCCGCCGTGCCCGGCCCGAGGAATGGTGAAGAGATCCTCCGCGTACGGCGGATGCTGTGCATTCGGCTGGGCATGCTCCACACGAACGGGCTCTGCCGCCGAGGACAAACCTGCCGCAATCAGGCACGACGCAACAACGAGCAAGCGATCGATCATGGCGACGAAGTTGGGGTGTCGTCTGAGTCAAAACACAGCGTCCAGCAACCCGAGTGGGCAGCAGGACGCGAAGCGGAATCAGCTGCTGGAAACGCCTTGCTCGCGTTCTCGGCTAGCGAGTTCGCTTCATCAGTGCCAGGCCGAGCAAGCCAGCGGCTGCCGCTGCACCAGGCTCTGGGACCGCGGTGATTTGAATGTCGTCGACGAACGCAGTGAACGACTGCGGGCTGCTGCCAAGCGTGGGGTTTTCGTAGACGTAGGTAAGCTCGATGTTCGTGAGTACGTTGTGGCCGTTGTCGATTGCCGCCTGTGCGTTGACCACTTCCGTGATGGTGATGAAGGCAGTGTCTTCGTTCCCGCCGAAGTTCTCGCGATCGATGTTGACGCGTGTGACGTTGCCGCCGCCCGTCAGGTTGACTCCGTCGGTGAAAAAGAAGGAGAAGTCGACGAATTGCGTTCCCACCTCTGCCTGCGCGGCGGCGTACTTGAACGAGAGTGTGAACTCGGAGACTCCGGGCGGGAGTGCAGCGATCGGACGGTTCGGATCGTCGATCACCGTCGTGTCTCTTACGGTCGATCCGGTCCCAGTGCCAGCTGGAACGTCAATGACCAGTGCTCCAACGCCTGTGCCGGAAGCACCAGTCGGTGTTAGCGGTGCAGGGACAATGTCAATGTTTCCGTTGAAGTCTGTTGAAGCATCTTCGAAGTCCTCTTCGAAGAGAATCGTGCTGGACTGCGCCACGGACGCGCAACCGGCGAAGGCGATGACTGCGGCGAGTGTTGAGAGTGAGTGATTGAGCATCTAAGTCCTCCTGTGGAAGTGAAAATTTGAGTCGTGTGGAAGCACTACGCTGGAGACTGGAGCGTCGGCGATACAGCGGGACCGTCGTTTGACCAGACCCGCTCGTTCGAGAGGCTCTGATGTTCGGCATGCGGCTCGCCGTCCGCGAACGTGACGAGGCGTGGCGTGATCAACTGTGGCCCCCGCGCCTCTTCGCCGTTTAGCTGTGCGTGGAGCCGTTGGACAAGTGCTTGCCCGATCGCATCAAAGTCCTTGTCCGCGGTTGCTGCGGGCGGCCGATGAATGAGCCCGAGCTTGCGAAGATGGGCCCAGGTGTTGTCGTAACCCGTGACGACGGGGCGTGGTGACGACGGGTCGAGTGCGTAGTCGACCGCCTCGCTTGCGACTGCAGCGCAGTAGTCGGAAGCGCAGACGATGGCATCGGGCCGATCGGGAAGGTGGAGCAGCGGGGCGAGGTAGCCGGCGAGGTATCTCGCGTCCGCTTCGCGAGCGGAAAGGTCCATGGCCTCGTCCCGAAAGACTGCGTCCACCTCCAGTGGTGCAAAGGGCTCGAGTCCAGATTCGTCCATTGCCTGCCGATAGCCCGCGATCCGCTGCTGCCACCAGGTTGGGAATCGCTCCGCCTCTCGAATGGAAGACTTGACGCGCAGGTATGGCACCGGACGCCGGCATCCGCGCTGCTCGATGAGCCACCGCGTCATCAGGTAGCCACCGGCTCGGTGATCGGATGCGACGATGTCACCGAGCTTGCTGCCGCTCGAGTCTGCCACCGAATCGTCTCGAAATCCGTAGGCGACGACCGGGACACCGAGTTCGTGGGCCCTGGCAACGACGCTCTTTTCGGTGGTGTCGCGTGCCTTGAGTGACGTGGCAACCACCACGCCGCTGACGCCCTCACGAGCCACCGCAGGCAGAGTCGACTCGGCCGATGACAAACGAAGGACGAGCAGGTCGTACCCCGCCGCGACCGCTGCCTCTGTGACGGCAGAGGTCAGCTGCGCCGAGTAACCGCGCGGCGCGCCGCCTCCGGACAAATTCTCCTGTTTGTCGTCCGTGACGAGCGCGATCATCTGGGACAGCGATCGCGGCGTCGCTTCCTGATCGATCGGATCGGCGACGAGAACCCTGCCTCGACGGGCGTGGCTCTTGACCCGGCCGTGGGCTTCGAGTGTCTGCATCACCTGTCGCAGCGTCGGCCTGGAGACGCCGCACAGTTCGGAGAGCTCGCGCTCCGGGGGCAGGACACGACCGTCGCCGATCCGGCCGTCGGCACGGAGCCGATCCAGTTGCGATGCCACGCGTTGGTGCTTGTGCGTCTTCCACGGGATGGCAGCGAGGCTCGGCATAGGCGATTGGTCAACCTGACAAAGGGTGGTGACCAAAAGAATACCACAGTCTCCCCGCTTGGCTAGCAGAAACTCGATTCTGCGAGCTCAGCCCGTGCAACGTTGACGTCGCAGGCTTGGAATCCATGGCAAAACCTGGCATATTGAGGCGATGCAGTCCTCCATCGGGCGATTTGTTGTCCAGATATTGACCATCGCGGCTCGACGGCCAATCGCGGTCGCCGCCACGGCGATCGTCGTGGCATCGCCGGTGGCGTTGGGCAACAGCAAATGGGGCCAGCTCGACCTCATGCACAACTACGCCGAGTGCTTCGGCGTGCCCGGTCCCGAGGACGAGCGACCCGCAGCGCATGCACGCGTCACGCTGCTTGCCAGCAACGCGCCCGGCAACGTCTTCACTCCGCAAGAGCAGCCAAAGCTCCGCTTCCAGATCGAGCGATCTTCGAGCGAGGTCGCCTGGCCGACGACGGCCGAGGTGCACGTCATCCGCTATTCGATGAAGGCCGTTCCCGGGGACAACTGGTTCCCGAGGCTCGAGCCGCTCGAACGCATGCCGCCCGTCAAGGTCGATCTGGACGGTCCCGCCGATGCCGACTGGTTTGACACGGAGATTGTCTTCGATCTCCCGGCCACCTTCGGCGGGTACGGCGTCGTCGTCGACCTCGGGCCGATGGGGCGGCACTTACTAACGAGCGTCGTCCGCACGTTCGAGCACGATGTCGAGCGACTGCAGTACCCAACGCAGTCGCTGGAGAAGATGCCGCCGGCGGTCCTCGAGCGGCTCGGGGTGCAGGCGATCCGCAAGGCCGTCCAGTTCCGACCGCCCGGCACACTCGACGCCGAGCCGTATCGCGAGCAGCTTCGCCAGCAGTTCGCCGAACTGCACGAGCACAAGGTGACTGCCGCCATCGAGTTCGGTGTTGGGCCGGACCGGACGATGCAGCCGATGGGACGAGGTCGTCCGCATCTCAACGACGACGACGAGTTGCGCGCCGGCAAACAGGATCTCGTCTGGCTGCCCGAGCACGACGACGCGTACGAGCAGTACGTCTACGAAATCGTCGCCGAGCACGGTTGGCCCAAGGGACCGGTGACGGGCGTGATGTTGTGGAACGAGCCGTGGGAGGGCAGCAGCATCAGCGGTTGGCAGGCGGACTTGCCGCGTTATCGCGAGCTGTGGCGGCGGACGTGCGAGGCCGTCTTCCGTGCACGCGAAGAGGCCGGCGTCGACGTGCTGGTCGGCGGGGCCGACTCGTCGAGCAACAC
>JBCDKH010000035.1 GCA_038746835.1 Planctomycetota bacterium
CCGCGCGGGGGTTGGTCTGTTCCTCCCCCCTGGCGCCCCCCCCCGCGCCCCCCCGGCCCCCCCCCCCGGGGCTACCGCTCCTGTCGGTGGGAAAGTGAAGAGCAACGTTCATCTGTTGCAACGGTGACGCGACGCTCGGTTTGCGTTAACCTTGCGGGCGATGCAGACGGCGGTGCCGCCCAAAACCGAGCATGGGTCCGGATACGAGCCGGCGAGCGTGCGTCAGTTCACCGTCTTCCTCGAAAATCGCGTCGGGAAGATGGCCCTGCTCCTCAACAAGTTCGAAGAGGCCGGCCTGCGGATCAACGCGTTCAGCATCGAGGAATCGACCGACATCTCGCTGATGCGGCTGATCGCCAGCGATCCGGAAGACGCCCGCAGGTGCTTGCGGGAGAACGACTTCAGCTTCAGTGAGACGCGTGTGCTGGCGGTGGAGATTCCCGAAGAGACACGCGTGCCGATGATCAACGTCGCCCAGGCGTTGCTGGCTGCGGAGGTGAACATCCACTACGCCTACCCGCTGCTCCGCAGCCACAAGGACCCAGCGATCGCGATCTACGTGGACGACATCATGTTCGCGCAGAGAATCTTGATGCGCAAGAACTTCCGCATCCTCGGCGAGACCGACCTGCGGAAGTAGCGGCGTCATCCGATCCGCACAATTTGCCCAGCTTCACGCGGTCGCTGCAGGTTCAGCGGGCATTGGTCCGATAGCTGTGGCAAGTGGCGTCTTGCGACACGGAGCCATCGTCGTCTGTTCGTCCCGGCACTGCGCGATCGCCAGGCTCGGTGCCGGGTGTGATCAACGTCCACGGACACCTGGTCGCGCTGCAGATCGATCATCCGGTGGTCGCCCGGCCTGCGGTGAGGCTCTTGCGTTCGATGGCGGACGAGGACGCTCCATTTCGCCCGACGATCTTCGGTGAGGTGCTCGACTACGACGCCGACGACGTCACCCGACGGCTGTCGGACGACGCTCGGCCTGTGCGTCCGGGCGAGTCGGCGTTCCATCCGCTGACAGAGCTCTTCCGCACGGATTCGGGCGATCGGTGGTACGTCGTGGACGAGCGATGGGGCATTGCCGAAGTCGACCTGATTCGTGGGACGTGGCGGTCGTTTGTGCTGCGGAACCCGAGCCTGGAGGCGGTCCGGCTGTTCGAGGCGGCGGTCTGGTGGCCGATGGCTCAGCTGCTCAGGAGCAAGGGCCTGCACTTGCTGCCAGCGTCGTCATTTGTCATCGGCAGACACGGCGATCGTCGCGGTGCCCTGCTGCTTGGGCCGACGGATGTCGTGCCGGAGGTCTCGGCCTGGGTGGCACGCGGGGCACGCATCATCAGCCAACGCTGGACCGCCCTTCGCCTGGAACGCGGCGGCGACACGTCGCTGCTGTCCATGCCCGGCATGACACCCGTTCGCGACGCGCACCGCCCGCTCATGCGCGGCGATGCCGATGACGCGGACTCGGCCTGGATCGACCTGTGCCCGCAACCCGCAGCGACGTGCCGGTGCGACACGATCCTGATCGCCGACGGCCCACGACGCAGGCGTGCGTCGATGATCCCGCTGTCGCCCAAGGAAGGGGAGATTCTGCTGCGTCAGCACTGGCCGATCCCGCATTTGGGGAACGTCACCAACGCCCTGCCGCAGCACTTGGCCCGGCTGTCGCCGATCCACCGCGTCCGGCTCGATCGCCGCGGTGAGGGATTTGCGCACCTCATGCTCGGCGAGCCGATGGGTCCGACGTCGCGTCAGCCGAACGCCGCTACGCCGCCTGCTTCGCCGCGGGCTCGGGCAGCGTGAGTTGTTTGACGATCTCGACGGTCGCGGTGCTCTTGTTGAGCGTGTAGAAGTGCAGGCCGTCCACACCGTGGAAGACCAGGTCCTGGCACTGTCGGGCCGCGTAGTCGACGCCCGCTTGTTCGACGGCGGCCGGGTCGTTTTCGAGGCGTTCGAGCGTCGTCAGCAGCGGGTGCGGAATCTTCGCGCCGCACATCGTCACGAACCGCTTGATCTGGTCGAGCTTCTGGATCGGCATGATGCCCGCGACGATCGGCACGTCGATGCCCATGCGCCGGCACTCGTCGCGGAAACGCAAAAAGTCCGCGTTGTCGAAGAAGAGCTGCGTCACGATCGCGTCGGCCCCGGCATCGACCTTGGCTTTGAGGTATTCGAGGTCACGCGTCCGGTTCAGGCACTGCGGGTGGCCTTCGGGGAAGCCGGCGACGGCCGTGAAGAAGTCGTGCCGGCCGCGGACGTACTCGACGAGATCGCCGGCGAACTCGAAGCCACCCTCGGTCTTGGTCCACGCCCCGCCACCACCGGGCGGGTCGCCGCGCAGGGCCAGGACGTTGGGCACGTCGCTGTTCCAGAGCTGGTCGAGGATCTCGCCGATCTCGTCGGCCGTGTGTCCGACGCACGTCAGGTGGGCCATGACGTCGAGCCCGGTCTCTCGGCGAATGCGGGCGGCGAGGTCGAGGGTCTTCTCGCGCGTCGATCCGCCGGCGCCGTAGGTGACGTCGACGAAGGACGGATTCAACGGCTTAAGGGCCGCGATGGTCTCGAAGAGCTTGTCGAAGCCCGCGTCGGTCTTGGGCGGGAAGAACTCAAAACTCACCGCCGGCCTGCCGGTGTTGAAGTGCCGCTGAATGCTCACGAGCAAACTCTACCACAATCACTCCATCCGTCCAGCCGGATGAACGGCTGATTTGATCGCACGAATCGGGCGTTGCGGGCGTACATTGGCTATGAGCCTTTCGTGGCAACAACCGCTGCCGGCGATTTATCGCGAGTTGTCCGATCCGGAGCTGCGGTTCCGCATCGAGGCGGCCAAGGAGCAGCTTGGGAGTGAGCTGGTCGTCCTGGGCCATCACTACCAGCAGGACGACGTCATCGACTTCGCCGACAAGCAAGGCGACTCGTTCGAGCTGTCTCGTTTCGCGGCCGACCTGGAGGGCGTGAAGTACGTCGTCTTCTGCGGCGTGCACTTCATGGCCGAGACGGCGGACATCCTCACGGACCCGTCGGTCCGCGTGATCCTGCCCGACCTCGGTGCCGGCTGCAGCATGGCCGACATGGCGGACCTCGATCAGACGGAAGAGGCGTGGGAGCAACTGACGGAGGTCTTCGACGGGCCGCCGCCGGTGGTGCCGGTGACGTACATGAACTCGTCGGCCGACATCAAGGCGTTCGTCGGCCGGCACGGCGGCGCGGTGTGCACGTCTTCGAACGCGAGGACCGTCCTCGACTGGGCTCTCGCTCAACGGCCGGATGCGAAGGTCTTGTTCTTCCCCGACCAACACCTCGGCCGGAACACTGCCGCGGCGATGGGCTTCGACCCGGACAGCGACATGGTCGTCTGGGACCCGCGCAAGGACCTCGGCGGTAACAGCGAAGACGACCTGAAGCGGGCGAGGTTCCTGCTGTGGAAGGGCCACTGCTCCGTTCACGCGCTGTTTCGGCCGGAGCACGTGGATCAGGCGCGGGAGAAGTTCCCGGACGTCAAGATACTTGTCCACCCCGAGTGCAAGAAGGAAGTCGTCGACAAGGCCGACATGGCCGGCAGCACGGCGTACATCGTCGAGCAGGTCCGCAACGCCGAGCCCGGCACTGTCTGGGCGATCGGCACCGAGGTCCACCTCGTCGACCGGCTTCGCCAGCAGCATCCGGAGCAGACGATCTTCGTGCTCAGCGAGTGCCAGTGCCTCTGCACGACAATGACGCGGATCGACCTGCCGCACCTTTGCTACGTGCTGGAAGAACTCGCTGCAGGCAACGTCGTCAACGAGATCACCGTCGACTCCGAGACGCGGAAGCACGCGACGGTCGCGCTCGACCGGATGCTCGCGCTCAAGGGGACAGGGAATCCGATCGGGAAGGACCAACCCGAAGCTGCGACGATCGACTGACGCTCCACGCTAAGCAAAGTGCTCTCGCAATCAGCGTCTGCGTTTTCGCGCCGGTCCACACGACCGGTCCCTCGCGACCATCACCTTGTTGCGAGGACCACCTCACGCGTTGACGACATTTCGATGAGCGCCGTAGGGTTCGGATCGTGCCGCACGCTGTATCCGATGCCGACGACCCGCGACTGTTGATCGCGATCCCGGTCCACAACGAGATCGACCACGCGACCAAGCTGCTGCCGCGGCTGGTCGACGAGGTGCCGCACGACGTGCTCTTCGTCGACGACGCCTCCACCGACGGCACGACCGAGCTCCTCGAAGCGGCTGCCGAACGGGGCGACGTGCATCACGTCCGTCACGAGGCCAATCGCGGCTATGGCGGGGCGCTCGTCACCGCGTTCGAGTGGGCTGACGCTCGCGGCTATGAGTGGGTCGTCACGATGGATTGCGACGAGCAGCACGACCCGGCCAACCTGCCGGCCTTCCTCGACGCCATCCGCGACGACGACAGCGACCTCATCAGCGGCACGCGCTACGCCCCGGAGTCGGCCGGCGGCGATCTGCCCCCGGCCGAGCGTCGGCTGGTCAACATGATCCTCACCGGCACCATCAACGACCTGTTCGGCTGGTCGCTCTCCGACACGTTCTGCGGCTTCAAGGCGCACCGCGTCGGGCCGACGATGGCGCTGGAGTTGGACGAGTTCGGCTACGCCTTCCCGATGCAGCTCTGGCCGCGTGTGTTCGATCGCGGGCTGCGGGTGCGTGAGATTCCGGTGCGTCGGATCTACAACGATCTCGACCGCTCGTTCGGGCACGACGTCCGGGCGGGCGATCTCGATGATGCGGCCGTTCGACTCGGGCACTACCTCGACGTGCTGCGTCACGAGCTGTGCAGTCTCGGCCTGCCGGAACTTCGCGACGCCCTGCCTGCCGCGGCCGACGAGGCGATCGAGCTGTTGCACAATCGGTCGACGCCGCAGCTTCGCGAGGCGCTTCGGCAGGGCATCAGCGACGCCGCCATCGTGCCCTGTCCGTGAGTCGTTTGGCCGCTGGGAGTTTTTGCTTGTCCACCGCGGCCGACGCAACTTCAACCCTCGCCGACTGGGCCGCCCCGAAGGCTGATGGCGAGGTGCTGGTCTGGCCGGATCGACAGACGCTGCCCGACGTCGCACTCGACAACAAACAACGGCTCGACGCCTCCGACGCGACATTCCTCGGTCGACCGCTCGGCGAGCACCGTCGCGACATGCGGCAGTTCCTCGGCCTGTCTGACGACGTCGGACCGGTCGTCATGACCGGCCACCAGTGCGAGCTGCTGCACCCGGGCGTCTGGGTCAAGAACGCGGTCATTCACGCCGTGGCCGAGGCGTGCGAGGGCGTTGCGTGGCACGTCGCGGTCGACACGGATGGGCCGAAGCACCTGACGCTCAAGTGGCCCGGCTACAAGCAGAAGCTTTCCGACGACCCGCGGCTGTACGGCGTCGCGTGGACCGGCCGACTCGACCCGCCGACCCCGGCCCACATCGACCAGCTCGAGGCCGACGCCGACCAAGCCCAACGCGATGGTCTGGTCTCACCGCACTTGGCGGAGTGGATTGCGGACCTGCGTCGTTACCTGATCGACCAGCGCGACTCGCCCTCGCCGTTGACCTTGCCGGGCGTGATGACGAACGCGAACCATCGGCTCGACTGGTCGCTTGGCCTGCGGTACTCGACGACGCTCGCCAGCGGCCTGTGCGAGTCGCCGACGTGGGTGGCGCTCGTGCTCCACCTTGCGACGAACGCAGCCAGCTTCGCCGACAGCTACAACGCCGCGCTCGCTGAGAACCGGAAGCTCGCGGGCATCTCCGATCCGGATCGGCCGATGCCGGACCTCGACGTCGACGGCGACGAGATCGAGCTGCCCTACTGGCTCGACGACCTGGCGACGGGCGGTCGCTCGCGGGCCCGTGTCGACGTCGGCGGCGATCGGCCGAGGCTGATCGTCGGCGACGACCGTGTCGAGCTGCCGGAGGAGCCGATGCCGATGCTCATGCTGCTTCGGCGTCTCGGTCTTCGGCTCGGGCCAAGGGCGTTGTCGCTGACGATGTTCCTGCGGCTGTTCGCCAGCGACCTATTCGTCCACGGCATCGGCGGCGGGCACTATGACCAGGTCCTCGACGCCATCCTCCGCGACCACCTCGGCTTGGAGCCGCCGACGTTTGCGGTGGCGAGTGCGACGCTCTTCCACCCCGAGGCCGGCACGCGCGAGCGCGTCTGCCTGAACTGCCTCGACCAGCGCGGCCATCGGCTGCGTCACGACGTGCTGGGCGACGAGAAGCAGACGTGGCTGGCGAAGATCGGGGCGACGCGGGACGGACTTGAGCGTCGCCGGCTATTCGATGCGATGCACGACTTGCGACATCAGCGGCTTGCGACTGACGATCGCTACGCCGCATGGCGACGCGATCGCGACGAGGCGGAAGGAAAGCAAGAGCGCGACGCGGCGTACTTCGATCGCGAGCTGTTCTACGGACTTCAGCCGACGAGTCGGCTGGCGGGGTTGTTGGAGCAGGTGCGCAGCGCTTGAAACGGTTTTGAGCGGCGGACGAAGCTGCATCTGGTGCCACTGCATCGTTGCAGTGGTCCGTCCCGACCACTGCATTGATGCTGTGGCACCGGACCAGGATCTGCCAGACACGAAATGCACCGCGATCTAGGTCGCAGCGAGGCGGACGAACTTGCGTTTGCCGGCTTGGAGGACGCCCGAGGCGTCGATGGGCGCGCGGGGGTCCGTGAGCTTGTCGCCGTCGAGCTTCACGCCGCCCTGTTTGACCAGGCGGTTGGCTTCGCTGTTGCTTTTGCAGAAGCCGACGTCGACCAGCAGCTTGGCCAGCATGTGCGGACCCGGACCAACGACCTTAGTCTCGACGTCATCGGGAATCCCGCCGTGGGTGGCGGTCATGAACGCCTGTTCTGCCGCGTCGGCTGCGGTGTCGTCGTGGAACTCGCTGATGATCAGCTTGGCCAGGCGCACCTTCGCGTCGCGTGGGCTGTCCTGGATTTGGTGCGTGTACTCCTGCTCCGGCACGTCGGTCAGCAGCCTGAAGTAGTCGGCCATGACGGCATCCGGCAGGCTCATCACCTTGCCGAACATCCCGCCGTCGCCACCGGCGGGATCGGTGACGGCGATGTAGTTGCCCTTGGACTTGCTCATCTTCATCGAGCCGTCCGTGCCGACCAGGAGCGGCGTGACGATGACGCACTGCCCGGCCGGCGGACTCTGGCCTTCGGCCTGCTGGAACTCGCGTCCGACCAGGTTGTTGAAGAGCTGGTCGCTCCCGCCCATCTCCACGTCGGCCTGGACCGCCAGCGAGTCGTAGCCCTGCAGCAGCGGGTAGAGAAACTCGTGCAGCCCGATCTCCTGCTTGGCGGCGTAGCGCTTCTGGAAGTCGTCGCGATCCAGCACCTGGGCGACGGTCTTCCGGGCAGCGAGCTTGATGAGCTGGACGAGGTCGAGCTTGCCGAGCCACTCGCCGTTGCGGCGGACTTCGAGGTGCTCGTCACCCGTCAGGAGCACCTTGCCGATCTGCTGGACGTAGGTCTCGGCGTTGCGGTCGATCTCTTCGCCTGTGAGCATCGGTCGCGTGCTGTTGACGCCCGTCGGGTCGCCCACGCGTGCGGTGTAGTCGCCGATGATGAGGACGGCCTTGTGGCCCCACTCCTGGAACTGCCGAATGACTTTCAGCGGGACGCAGTGCCCGAGCGTGACGTCGGGCGCGGTCGGGTCCATGCCTAGCTTGATGCGCAGCGGCCGACCGCTGGAGAGCTTGGATCGCAGGTCGCCTTCGGTCAGGATTCGGTCGCAGCGTCGGCCCAGCAGTTTGAGCTGCGTTTCGATGTCCGGTGCGTCCGCTTGGTCTGACATGGAACCGGCAGCCTATGAGCCGACCGACGCGACGGGCTGCTCATCGGATGAACGCTTGCGACGACGCTTGTGGCCGGCATCGTCGGCACGCTTGGCGAAGATCATCCGACCGGCCGAGGTCTGGGTGGCGTTGGTGACGATGGCGGTGACGTCGTCGCCCACGTCGTCAGCGGCGTGTTCGACGACGACCATCGTGCCGTCCGGCAAGTGACCCACGCCCTGACCGGCGACGTTGCCGCGACGCGTGATGTGCAGGCTCAGCTCGTCACCCGGCACGGCCGGCATGCGGACGGCCTCGGTCAGGTCGTTCAGGTTCAGCAACGACACGCCTGCCAATCGGGCGACTTTGCCCAGGTTGGCGTCGACCGAAAGCACGCGGCCTTCAAGTTGCCGGGCCAGGTCGATGACGTGGCCGTCAACGTCTTCCTCGGCTGGTTGGGTGCGGTCGGAGCGGTCGTCGAAGATGCGGACGTCGATCGCCTTGTCCCGCTGCATCTCGGCCAGCCGATCCAGGCCGTCGCGGGCGCGTTCGGCCTTGGCACGATCGGGGTGGTCGCTGATGAGCTGCAGCTCGCCCACCACCGACTGCGGCACGACGAGCCGGCCGTCGATGAAGCCGCTGGTGACGACGCCCGGCAGCCGCGTGTCCATGAGCGCGCTGGTGTCGACGACGATCGGCTTGGTCCCGCGTGTGTCGCGTCGGAACTCGACGTACGGAATGATGAAGCGGACGTCGTCCTTGGTCTGAAGGACGAAGCTGATCGAGAAGTAGCAGGCGATCGTGCCGACGAGCAGGTTGAGAAAGCTGGTGACGGCCGCGTTCTGGGAGCTGCCGAGGCCGCCCGGGTCGAAGACGTTGTCGACGAGGAGCTTGACGCCGAACGAGAGTGCGTAGCTGACGGTGAGCCCGACGAGGATGCCGAACGCCACGCCGCTGAAGACGGCGAGCTTGCGGCGGCCCGAGACGATGTCCAGGACGACCATGAGCACGCCCAGCGAAAGGCTGAAGGCCATCGCGAGCCACGAGGAGCTGCTGACGGAGCCGAGCTCGCCCAGATCGCGCGGATCGGTCGTGACGAACGAAAAGCCGACCGCTGCCATCAGCAGGACGAACAGGCCTCTCAGAACGTTGATCGCCATCGCGGTTCTCCCAAAACCCGCTCCGCGGTCGTTTGCGTCCCTCGGCACACCACCGCCGACGGGGCGAGCGTCACGCGACGACGCCTGCCGACGTCATGGTACGACAGGTCCAGCCTCCGCGCCCTGCTGGAACGCGAAGACGTACACCAGAATCGCGACCCCGATGACGATCCTGTAGATCGCAAACGGCACAAACCCACGCTTCTTCACCCACGCCATGAACCACGCGATGACGGCCCAGGCGACGAAGAAGCTCACCACGAAGCCCGTCGCCAGGACGCCCCAGTCGGTACCAGTGAGCGAGCGGTTGAGGGCACCCGGCTCGCCGGGATCGGCCGTGAGGGTCTGAAGCAGGTCCAGCGCGAAGGCGCCGGTCATGGTCGGAATCGCAAGGAAGAAGCTGAACTCCAGTGCCGTCGACCGCGACATGCCCGAGATCTGTCCGCCGGCAATGGTCGACATGCTCCGGCTGGCCCCGGGAAAGACGGCCGCGACGACCTGGCTCAGCCCGACGATGACGGCCTGAATCGGTCCGACCTCGGCGACGTCCTTGGTCTTGCCGGTCTCTCCGAAGCGGACGTCGATGACCCACATCACCACGCCGCCCACCAGAAGCGCGATGCCCATGACCATCAGCGACTCGAGGTTGCCCTTGATGGTGTCCAGCAGCCCCGCCAGGATGACGACGCTGGTCGTCGCGAACGCGAGCAGCACGAGCGAGACCGGATGCGTGAAGATCGTCTTGTCGCCCGACGCCCCTTTCGGGAACGACAGCAAAAACTGCCGGATGCGGTCCCGGAAATAGACCACGACCGCCAGGATCGCCCCGAGTTGGATGACGACGTCGTACATCTTCCAGTACGGGTCCTCTAGGCTCACGCCCACCAACGGCTTGGCAATGCGGAGGTGGGCGGTGCTGCTGACGGGCAGGAACTCGGTAAGTCCCTCGATGACGCCGAACAGAACGCTCAGCAGATACCACTTGACGTCGGGCTCCACGCCACTGGTATCGGTCCATCGGACGCCCGACGCAAGTCTGACGGTCTGCGGATGGCTTCGACAGTCAGGTAGCTGCGAGGCTGCGTTCTAGCAGTCGAGGCTCGACGTGTGTTCGACTGCGGGGACGCAGCCCCGCAGCTACCTCGGGCCTCGTAGCGTCGTCCGGATGACGCACAACGCGATCTTCGAGACCGACCTGCCCTTTCCGATGACGCGGGGCAAGGTCCGCGACGTTTACGACCTCGAAGCCGTGCTGCCGGGGCACGTGTTGCTGGTGGCGACGGATCGCGTCAGTGCATTCGACGTCGTGATGCCCACGCCGATTCCCGGCAAGGGGACGTTGCTGACGGAGATCGCCCTCTTCTGGTTCCGGCACTTCGACGACGTGCGGAACCACCTGTCGGACCAAGCCTGGCCGGCGGAGTTGGAGCCGTTCTCGGACGTGCTCGACGGACGCAGCATGCTGGTCCGGCGGGTCGACGTCGTGCCCTTCGAGTGCGTGGTCCGCGGCTACCTGGCCGGCTCGGGGTGGAAGGACTACCAGGCGACGGGCCGGATCGGCGGGATCGAGCTTCCGACGGGCCTCGTCGACGGCGACCGCCTGCCAGAGCCGATTTTCACGCCCGCCACCAAAGCCACCACCGGCCACGACGAGAACGTCACTTTCGACCAGATGGCCGACGCGATCGGTGGCGAGCTCGCCTCGACGCTGCGGGATCGCACGCTCGACCTCTACCGCCGAGCCTCCGACCACGCGGGCGATCGCGGCATCCTTCTCGCCGACACCAAGCTCGAGTTCGGCCTCAACACCGACGGCCAGATCGTTCTGGCCGACGAGATCTTCACGCCCGATTCCTCGCGATACTGGCCGGCCGACACGTGGCAGCCCGGCGGGCCGCAGCAGTCGTTCGACAAGCAATTCGTTCGCGACCATCTCGCCAGCCTCGACTGGGACAAGACGCCGCCTGGCCCGGCCTTACCGGACGACGTCATTGCGGGCACCGTCGCTCGCTACCAGCACGCTCGCGACGTTCTGACCCGGCCGTAAACTCCACGCGTGCGTGCCCCACTGCTCTTCCTCACCTGTCTCGGCACGACCGTGACCGTCGTCGGCTGCGGCGGCACGGCCGTGGTGCCGGAGCCGGAGGTCGAGCCGTTCCGCGGCTACTTCCTGTCGATGCGGACCGAGGGCGACTTCGTCTTCGAGACCTTCGAGGCCAAGCAGGCGTTCGACTCCGGCCGAGCCGAACCACCCTTTGACGTCTTCATCAGCCGGACCGGCCAGCGTGTGTTCGTGACCGCCGAATCGGACAAGGTGCCGGCACTGGTCGCCGCACCGGGCGAGCCGCTGCTCCGGGCGACGATGGTCGAACGAATCGTTCGCGGCTTCGAGCTGCAGCGGAGCACGGAGCTCTTCCGACTGCAAGACCCAACGGCGATGGGCATCGCCATCGACGATCCGGCGACGCAGCCGGACGAGTGACAACGCAAACAAAAACTGCGGACCACAGGCCCGCAGCGACGTTCTGACTCAATCGATCGCCCGCCTAGGCGGTGGCGGATTCGCGAATGTGGATCTTGCGGCCCTGGAACTCGACGTTGCCGGGCTTGAGGGCGAAGATCGTGTCGTCCTTGCCGAGGCCGGTGTTGAAGCCGGGCTTGAAGCGGGTGCCCCGCTGGCGGACGATGATGCTTCCGGCGGTGACGAACTCCCCGCCGTAGGCCTTGATGCCGAGGTACTGGGCGTTGCTGTCGCGGCCGTTCTTACTGGAGCCTTGGCCCTTTTTGTGTGCCATGTGGGAGTCGCTTCCTCAAAAAATGCGGGGCCGAGACAGTAGACGCGGACGCCGGGTCGTCAAGCGTCTCACCGCATGACCCACTCGTCGACTTCCTGCTTGATCGAGTCGGGCCCGGTGTCGATGCCGTCGCCCAGGACGCGGAAGCCCAGCCGCTTGGTCTTGCGGACCAGCAGCGTCTCGCCGTCGTCGCCGACCATCGGCGTGCCGTCGCTGGACTCGATGGTCTCGACGTCGCCGCTCAGGCCCGCGACGAAAATCTGGAACGTGCCCATGTCCCGCAGCGGCTCACGCCAGATGGCGACGCTGCTGCGTGCGCGGTCCTCGCCGATCAGAAGCCGGCCGAAGACCTCCTGCGGCGCGACCAGCGGCAGGCCGGGCGTTCGACGGCGAATTGCCTCGAAGACGCCCATCGGAATGTTGTCGTTGGCGGCAAGCACCTCGCCGGTCCGCGTCACCAGGACGATGTCCGGCAGGAAGGTCCGTTCCTGTTCGGTGTCGTTGGTGACCGTGTACGCCAGGTACCAATAAGCCTCGGTCTCGCCGTTGGGAGCCCTCAGGACGACCCGTTGCGGCTGGCGGTAGTCGAGGTCGAACTCCCATGCCTTGGGCGCAAAGCCCGGCTGCGGGTAGTCCGCCGAGGCCGACGGCACGGCCACGAAACCGCCAAAACCGACGCAAAACGCGGCCAGGAGCGTCAGAGCCCGGGCACGGCGGGCAAAGCGAATCGAGGAGCAGACACAGGACATTGCCGCCATCGTAACGACCTCGCACGTCCGTCGCCTCCCTGACCACATCAATGTCGGCCCAATCGCGCTGTCGAGGTTCAGTTGCACCCGACGCAGGTCGATGCGAGTGGCGGACGCATTGTCCTTGACCAAAGCCGTCGCCGTACCCCGTGATCGTCTCTACGCCCAGTTCGCCACTCGCTAGCACCCTCGCCGGGTGCCACGTGGATCGGCTGCGTCGGCTTCGGGCTGCGTCGGCTCCGGTGCTTGGCGACGTAGAGTTGACCAGTGCCGTGCCACTGAAAGACTTCCTGCTGCCCACGGCCACGCGCCGTTCCCAACGCGCTCATCGTCCCCAGGGCCGACTGATCGTCGCCACGACGCTCCGTGAATTCGTCAAGCCGCTGGCCCAGGTCGTGCCCGATGGCGCCGGTCGCGGACGATCGGCCGTGCGGGACTTCATTCGCTACACCGAGCAGCGCGGCGGCCGGGTCGTCGGGACAGCCAGCATCGTCGCGGCCGGTTCGAACGCGACCAAGCCCCTCTTCGTCGCCGCTGCCGTCATCCTCCCCGGCGAGACGGCGACGATCCTGATGTCGAGCGACCTCCCCGCGACCGCCTCGCCGCGCCGTGACGCCTCCGATGCCGTCGACGCGGCGGTCGGCCTGGTTCGAGGCACAGGCGTGAAGCTGGCTCAGATCCTGCTGCCAAGCGAAGCACTGGACCTTCGGTCGATGCTCACGACCAACAACGGCTTCGCTCACGTGGCCGACCTCGGGTATCTGCACAAGCACGTCGACCGCAAGCCCAAGCCGCGTCCCTTGCCCGAGGGCGTCACGCTCGTGGGCTACACCGAAAAGACGCGGCCGCTGTTTCGTCAGGCACTCGAAGACAGCTACCAAGGCAGCCTCGACTGCACCGCGCTCAACGGCGTGCGGAGCATGGATGCGGTGCTTGACGGGCACGAGGCTTCCGGCGTGCCGATCCGCGACGGCTGGCAGGTCGCCGTTGTCAAAGACGAGCAAGGCCAGAACCGGCCGGTCGGCGTGATGTTGCTGGCCGGTCTCGGCCGCGACGGTCGCGACGGCGTCGAGCTGGTTTATCTTGGTATTTCGCCAGAGTTCCGCGGAAAAAGCTTGTCCGACGCGATGCTCGATCGCGCCGACGTGCGTGCGGCCGGCACGCGTCAGCGTTCGCTCGCCTTGGCCGTCGACACGACCAACGAGCCCGGCCTGCGTTTGTACCAGCGTCGCCAAAGTGTCGAAATTGCCCGAAGAACGGCGATGTTCAAGGTGTTTTCGTAGCGGCGTGAAGCGCTGTTCGTGACCTCCACGAGTTGCCAACAGCTGACGACAGGTGGATGCGTTGTTGATTGCGCTGTGAGCAAATTCGTTAACCGCGCGCAAACACTTGTCCGACACATCGTGCCGACCCGGACAACTCGTTCGGCAAAATGGCAGAGGCGCGAATGCCCTTGCCGACAATATTGAGTCGCCTTAGTCTCGCTCGACCCGCCGCCGAAAAACGGTGGCAACTCCAAGGATTTCTGGCCACTTTTGCAGCGACGTCGATGCGATGCACGCGCGAAGATCAGGCCGGGGCATGATGCCCCAACCACATTGGTCGCGCGGCACTCTCGTGCCCGTCGCGACCGGGAACTGCCCTGCCACTCGGACTCGGTGATCAGACCTTGGCCGATGGCGTGACAGCTCTGTGTGGCAACGTTGGCACAACACGACGGACGCATCGCCGGGTGTCTGGACCGGGCGAATGTGAGCACGAACTCTTCGGATCGTGCCGGGTGTCCTGTCGGCTGATGCCGCGGCAAACCCTTGCGAACGGCCCTGCGTCTGTGGGTGCGCGTTCGGCACGTCGACGCACGATGCGTCGGCCGGCGAGTCGGAAGTGATCAGCTCCGACTCGGTTGACAAAAGAGGGCCCTTGCCGGACAAATCGAACTGCCCCCTGCGGGCGCTGCTCCTGTGCCAAGGCAACGATGCCGACGGCGTGGATGTGCATCGCCCGGAACGGATTCCCTATGCCCCGCGCTGTCTGCGACGCGACTGGCCTCGATCCTGCTCTCCGACAAGACGCTCCCTCCAACGAACGCGAACTGCTGGCGGTCATCGCCGCCGGCATCGAACGACGTGTTGGCAGGCAGCGATTCGCCGTCTGGTTCGTTAAAAGTGCCCGCTTATCCCTCGGCCAGCCGGGCGAGGGTGACGTGCTCGTCGTCGTCGTCGCCAATGACTTCGTCGCCGACTGGATTCGCCGTAACTTCGACGGCGACATCACCGCCGCTGCGGCCGAGGCGATGAACGCCACGCCGAGCGTTCGCTACGAGGTCGACACGTCCGCCTTCGAGGGCGAGGGCACGGACGACCTCTTTGCGATGACGTCGACGCTCGCCGAGCCTGCCGCCGAAGAGCCGGCCAAGCCGCAGCAGTCGGTCTTGCCGATTCCGCCCGTCACGTCGGCCGAGTCCGCCGGGCCCGTGTCGAGCAACGTGGAAGGTGCCGGCAGTCGGCTGCGTCACGATCTGGACGACTTCCTGATCGGCACCGGCAACAAGCTCGCCGCCGAGTGTTGCCGAGCTGTCGCGGAAACGCCCGGCACGTCGTACAACCCGCTCTTCATCCACGGCAGCGTCGGCCTCGGCAAGACGCACTTGCTCCAAGGGCTCTGCCGTCGTTACGCCAAGCTGCACCCGACCTCCCGCTGGGCCTACTTCACGGCCGAGGAGTTCACCAACGGCTTCGTCTCGGCCGTCAAGGGTAATCGGGTCGACGCGTTCCGCCGGAAGCTGCGCGACGTCGACCTGCTCGTCATCGACGACGTCCACTTCCTGGCCGGCAAACGCGCGACGCAGGAGGAGTTCCTGCACACATTCAACGCCATCGAAGCCGCCGGCCGGCACGTGGTGATGGCGAGCGACGCGCATCCGAAGACGATCGCCAGCTTCGGCGAGAGCCTCATCAGCCGATTCGTCAGCGGCATGGTCGCCCGCATCGACCCGCCGAGCCGCGAGATGCGCGAGCAACTCCTCCGAGAGCTGGCCCGCCGACGCGGCCTGAAGCTCGGCGACGAGGTGATCGGCTGGATCGCCCGTCGCGTCACGCAGAACGTCCGCGAGCTTGAGGGTGCCGTCAACCGCATCGCCGCTCACGTGGAGCTTGCCGATCGGAAGCCGGACGTGGCATTGGCTCAGGAGATTCTGTTCGACCTCGATCGTCAGATGAACCAGCCGATCCGGGCGGAGCAGATCTTCGCCGCCTCGTGCGACCTGTTCGGGCTCGACCGGCGCGAACTCATGAGCGGCAGCCGCCAGCGAACGATCAGCGTCGCCCGCAGCCTGGCGATGTTCCTGACCCGCAAGCTGACGAGCCTGAGCTACCCCGAGATCGCCAGCCGCATGGGCAAGCGGAACCACTCCACCGTCATCAGCGCCTGCCGCCGCATGGAGACGGCGATCAAAAAGGACGAGCCGCTGTCCTGGTCGACCAGCACCGGCGAACGCACCGAGCCAGCGTCGGAGCTGGCCCAACGCCTCGAAGACCTCGCCCGCGTGAGCGACCCGGAGTGACGAGCCCGTCGTCATCCTGAGCGAGCGCAGCGAGTCGAAGGACCTCGCCTGTGCCTTGTCACACGAACCAGACGAGGTCCCTCGGCTGCGCTCGGGATGACGGACGGGTTCAATCGCTGATGAACGCGACGCCCATGCGGACGTCGCCGACGCGATTGTCGCCGGCTTCGCGTTCGACGACGCAATCGCCGCGGTAGCCGGCATCGTCGAGCAGCTTCACGAACGCCGGCCAGTCGACCGCCCCGTCGCCGACGGGGACTTCGGTGCCCCATTCGACGCCCGGCTGGTCGCTGGGCGTTGCGTCTTTGAGGTGGACTTGCTTGACGTGCGGCAGCAGCTTGGCCAGCGCGTCGATCGGGTCGCCGCAGCCGTAGAGGACCATGTTGGCTGGGTCGAAGTTGACGCCGATGTTGTCGAGCCTCGAGAGCAGTCCGACGAGCGCGTCGGCGGGTTCCTGGCCTGTCTCGAGCGCGACCTCGCAGCCGGCCTTGCCGAAGATGTCCGCGACGTCGAGCAGTCGGCCGAGGACCTTCGTGTAGATCGGGTCATTCGTGTCATGCGGCACGAAGCCGGCGTGGAAGGTGACGAGCTTCAAACCCATCTGCCCTGCCACGTCGGCCGCGGCGAGCATCGCGTCGCGTGTGTCAGGCCACGTCTCGTCCGGCACGACGCCGCCGGTTCTGGTGATGGCGGCGATGGAGGAGTAGTCCTCGCCGACGCACTCGACCATGCCACTGACGACCTCGATGCCGGCGTCCGTGAGTTTCGCCGGCGTGTCCGCCCAAGCGTCGCCGCCCGATGACAACGGGTTGAGGTGCAGCTGCACGCGCGACAGGCCGGTCTGGCGAACCTTGTCGATCAAGTCATCGGCCGACGTCGGCTGCAGCGACCAGGAACAGACGGCGAGGCGGTCGGGAGCGATCATTTCAAAGGGTAGAAACGCACTCCGTCATCCTGAGCGAGCGCAGCGAGTCGAAGGACCTCGCCTGTGCTGCGGAGGCAAAATCAAACGAGGCCCCTCGGCTGCGCTCGGGATGACGGATCAGGCAGAAGAGCGTGCCGCGGGTTGGCGGCCCAGGTCGAGCATGGTGCGGATGCCGGGGTTGATGTGCGGCAGGACGCGGGCGGCATTGACGAGGGCCGCGACGGTCGCCGAGTCGCCGGGTGTGCCGCCGTCGAGTTTCATGCGGAGGGGGACCGGGCCGTCGAGTTCGACGGCGTCGTGCGGGTCGTCCCAGCCGACGCTCATGATGAGGTCGAGCTCGACGTCGAGGCCGTCGCCACGCCACCGCCCGACGTTGTGGATGCCGGCCACCTGACCCGGAGCGATCTCGCCGAGCGCCGACGGCGTGGCGGCCTTGGCGACGACAGGCTCGAGGGTCTCCTCGACACTGCCGGCTTCGACAGTTCGGCCCAGGCCGCTCGCGACGAGCGCGACCGACTCGGCCATGCCGCGATGACCGATGGTGCCCGCCCGTCGTCGCTCGTCGAAGGCTTCGACGGTCATCGTCGCGCCGACCTTTGCCTGCAGCGGCTTGCGACGCGTGCCCGCATCGACACGACGCCGCGCCCGCACGGCCGAGACTTCGAGCACCATCGAGCTGAGCACGACCGGCAGCGTGTCGAGCACGAAGCCGGGGTTGACGCCCGTGCCGAGGAACGCGACGCCGGCTTCGGTCGCGACGGCATCAAGTTCCTTCGCCAGGTCCGCGTGCCGGTACGTCGGCCAAAGCATCTCTTCGCAGGAGCTGACGACGTGCGTCTTCTGCCCGGCGGCGGCGCGGAGCAGCGGCTCCATCTTGTCAAAGTCGCTGGTCGTGCAGACGATCGCGACGTCGGCCGCCTGCAGGGTCTCGGTCACCTTCGGCCAGCCGTCGACGGGCGAGCTGCCGACGAGATCGGGCGAGACGTCGACGAGACCGGCGAGCGTCATCTGCGGATCAGCGACGACGGCCTTGGCGGCAGCGAGACCAATGGGGCCGAGGCCGACGACGGAAACTTGGAGCGGGTTGGGCATGTGGGTTCGGTTGGGTTCAGCCTTTGACGGCACCGGCGAGGATGCCGCGCGTCAGCCAGCGTTGCATGAGAAGGTAGACGATCACCATCGGCACCAGCGCCATCAGGCTGGCGGCGTAGGCGTAGCGGATTTCGGTCGAAAAGACGGACAACAGCCGGTTGATCGCAACCGGCAGCGTCAGATTCGACTCGCGCTGCAGCACGATCAACGGCCAGAGCAGATTGCTCCACGCGGCGATAATGCTGAAGACCGCCAGCGTCGCCAACGTCGGCCTGGCAAGCGGAAGCATGACGTGCCACCAAACGCGGAGGCTGTCGGCCCCGTCGATGCGAGCGGCTTCTTCGAGTGCTGCCGGCACGCCGAGGAAGGCCTGGCGGCAGAGGTAGATGCCGAACGCCGTCACGCTGAACGGCAGGAAGACGGCGAGCAGCGTGTCGTACAGGCCGAGGTCGCTGATCGTCACGAACAGCGGCACAACGATCACCTGTTCGGGCACCATGAGCGTCGCGAGGACGATCAGGAAGAGCGTGTTCCGACCGCGGAAATTCATCCGAGCCAGCGGATAAGCGGCGAGCGCAGCGAGCCCCACGTTGAGGATTGTCTGACACGCGGTGACGATCACGCTGTTGACCAGCGGCCGCCACAACCCGCCGACCTCCGCGGCACCGACGAAGTTCTCGCCGGTCCACTCGCTGATCGGTGCGACCTCCGACGTCCCCGTCCCGCCCGGCTGAATCGCGACGATCAGCAACCACAACGCCGGCCCCACCGCCAGCACGACCAGTGCCGTCGCGAGCGCGTAGTACGCCGCCTTCAACCACGTCGGCCGCTCGTTGGTCAATCTTCCTCCTTGCCGAGGCGAAGGTTGACCACGCTGAACGCCAGCAGCACGACGAACAGGCAGACGCCGATCGCACACGCCGCCCCGAAGCTCCCGCCGTCGAAGGCGGTGTCGTAGATCAGCGGCACCACCGTCTTGCTCTCCGTCGGCGCACCCCGCGCGACGACCCACAGCTCATCGAAGACCTTGAGCGCGCCGATCGAGCTGATGATGAGCACCAGCACCAACACCGGCCGAAGGCTCGGCAGCGTGACGTGTCGGAAAACGCCCCACCGCCCCGCCCCGTCGATGCCGGCTGCCTCTTCGAGTTCGCGCGGCACGCTCATCAGGCCAGCGAGGAAAATCATCATGTAGTAGCCGAAGCCCTTCCAGAGCGTGACGACCATCGCCGTCAGCAAGACCCATGGCCAGCCGGTAAGCCACGGCACTGGGCCGAGTCCGATCGAGCCGAGCCAGCCGTTGATCAGGCCGTCCTCCTCACGGAAGAGCACGCGCCACGCCACCGCCGCGACGATCGTCGGCGTGACGACCGGCAGGAAGAGCAACGCCCGCAACCACGGCCCCGTGCCACGCAGGCCGCTGTGCACCGTCATCGCCGCCGCCAGCGAGACGACCATGATCGCCGGCGTCACGACGAGGTAGATCATGCTGTTGCCCAGCGTCCACCAGAACCGCTCGCCGCCCAGCACGCGCCGGTAGTTTTCCAGGCCGACCCACTCCGCTCGCGACATCAAACTGCCGTCGCCGAAGAGGTCGACGCGTGTGAGCGACAGGTATGCGACCTGCACGAACGCGAAGATGACGAAGACGCCCAGGATCAGCAGCGCCGGCAGCAGAAACGCGTACGGCGTCCACGGCTCGTGCGGGCGAAGCTTGCTCATCGCCATGGCATCCCCGCCGCGTCGGCACGAAGGATGCGGTCCCACTCGACCTCGACGTCACGCAACGTCGGTTCGACCTCGGCATTGTCGATCAGGATCGAGCGCATGCCGTCGTCGAAGACGCGGCGGAGATCGGGCCACGTGGCCGTCGGGGCGGCGAAGGAGCGGGCGGAGGCGAGCTGTTCGACGCTGAGCGACGTCGCCTTCTCCTGAAGATCGCCGGTGCGGTTGAAGGCGGGATCGGAAAGGCTCGCGATCGTGCTCGGCACGCGGCCGGCCTCGATGGCGAGTTCGGTCTGCCACTCGGGCGACGTGACGTGCCACGCGAGTTTGGCGGCGAGTTCCGCGTTTTTCGTCTGTCGGCCGACGGCGACGTGCGTGACCGCGACGCCCGGTACGCCGAGCTTGCCGACGATGCTCGGGGCGACGACGAGTTTGTCGTAGACGCGCTCGCTCTTGTTGCGGATGCGGTGGAGCGCGTTGGCATTGATGAGGGCGACGGTCTCGCCGGCCATGCCGTTGACCATCGCCTCGTAGCCGCCGGTGGACGTATCGCGCGGCAGCCGGCCGTCGCGGAAGGCGTCCACAAAGAGCGTGACGAAGTCGACAGCTTCGGGCGTGGTGAGGGCCGCGTGGTAGCCGCCGTCGGCATGAGGCCGGACGATCTCGATACCGTCGGCGAGCATCATCGGCGGCAGATCGCTGCGGTCGCCCAGCGGCAACGACAGCAGGTAGCTGCCGGTCATTTCCTTGAACGGCCCGGCCTGTTCGAGCAGCGTCAGCCAGTCGCCGCCAACCGTCTCGGGCGACAACCCGCCGGCCGCGAGCAACTCGGCGTTCATCACGCGGATCGTCGTCGACAGGTACCACGGCAACCCGACCAGCCGGCCGTCGATGCGGTTGGCCGCGAGCGGCCCGGCGACGAACTGCGACGTCGGATCGCCCGGCAACTTGTCATCGATCGGCAGCAGCGCATCAAGCCCGGCGAACTGGGCAAAGTGCTGGTCGCTGAAGTTGATCACGTCCGGCAGCGTCCCCGCCGCCCCGGCCGCGAAGGCCTTGCGCCGCATCGCATCGGCCGCGACGTCGGTCCAACGGACCCGGACGCCGGGATTGGCCTCCTCGAAGGCGGCGACGAGTCGTGTGACGTAGTCGTCGAACCGCGGCCGAAGGGCCCAGGTCCAGAAGTCGAGGACGGTGTCGCTGCCACTTCGGCGGTTGCAGGCGAGCGTGGAGCCACAGAGTGCGGCGACGGCAGACAGCAACGCCGTCCGACGCGTGATGACGTCGGACGGCACGGGTGGCCGTGAAGATGGGACTGTGGGCGAAGTCAACGCCCGGCCTACCGGCTGGCTTCGAATTCGATCAGGCGGTCGTCAAGCGGCGACCACTTGGCCTTGCCGGTGCTGATCCACGTGTCGGGGTCGCTCTCGTCGCCGACGGTGGTCAGTGCGCGACTGGTGAGGAGTTCGACGTGCCCGTCAGCGAAAGCGAAGTTGGCGGTTCCGTTGCGGAACTGAGGCTGGTCGGGCTCTGGAACGTCGCGGCCGTGACGGGAGAAATCGATGTCGCTGGCCATCCGTGGATAGCCAAGGGCGTTGGGGAACGGTGCGACTTGAACCTCAATGAACTTTGCTGCGGGCGTCACGCCGTGCGGTCCGCCAATGACGGGCCGAGAGTAGGTGCCGTCGGCATCTTGTGTGATTTGCCAGGCTTCGCCGAAGAGGATCATGCTCGTCGCATCACTGACCGTGGCGTTCCACTGTTCGCCGCGTGGAAGGCCGGTCGAGGCCGTCGGGACGCGGACAAGGCTATCCAAGAATCCAGGGTCTATGCCGAAGTTGCCGTTGATGTCTGGGCCGATCGCACCGGCGTGCAGGTCGCTGCTGGCGAAGGCATTCATGGCGTAGGACCGAAGCGCTTCGGACTCGTCCGAAGGGCACTGGAAGACCCCTCCGAGGAGATTCTCAGTGCCCGCCGCAAGATCATCCTTCGGCAGGTACAACCCGATCCGCTCGGCGCTCAGCCACTCCAACCGACGCACCCCGGCGAGCGGATTCCCAGGCACGAGCGCGACGTCGTAAAAGTTCGGGGAGTATCGCGAATTGAAGTCGATCGAGTAGTTCGTCATCGACTGTGCGAGCTGACGCATGTTGCTCGCGCACTTGACGTTGTTGGCCGACTGGCGTGCGCGGCTGAGCGTCGGCAGCAGGATGCCGACGAGCAGCGCGATAATGCCGATGACGACCAGCAGCTCGACGAGCGTGAAGCCGCGGTGTTGGGAAGCGGGAGTCATGTCGTGGTCCTCCAGGGGATAAATGATCGAGGTGGACTCGTTTCTCCCGATGAAACGCACGTTTCGCTGGGTTGGCAGCGAAGGTGCAGATGCTGAGGCCTCGCCCAGGACGAGCGAGTGCCAGACTCAGCGGCGGCGACGCAGGAGCGCCAGTCCGCCGAGGCCGGCCAGGGCCAGCGTGGTCGGCTCCGGGACGACCGTGACGTACCACGCGTCGAGCGCCGCGATGTCGCTGCCGCTGGTGGCACCGAAGTTGGCACGCAGGATGCCAAAGTCGGCCAGGTCGACGTTGCCGTCGCCGTTGAAGTCGCCCATCTCGAAGGTCGACATGCTGGTCCCGAAGTTGGCTCGGAGGATGCCGAAGTCGGCCAGGTCGACGGTGCCGTCGCCGTTGGCGTCGCCGGGCAGCTGGCTTTCGATGTTGAAGAGGCTGTCCAGGTCGTAGGCGAGGCGTGGCTCGTCGTAGAAGAAGTTGCGGCCCCAGCCGTTGGTCAGCACGTTGAGGCGGTCCATGTCGCCGGGCGTGTTGAGGGCGAAGGTGTCGAAGCTGCCCGTCGACGCGGCCGTCGAGGTCAGACCTGCCTCGCTGGAGGGATCCGTCGGGTTGACCCAGAAGGTGACCTCGTCTTCAGCGGCGGTGGGCGTGACTTTGAGGACAACGAGGCTGGTCGCATTGGCGACGCCGGGGGCGAGATCGAAGTCGGCCAGGTCGCCCGACGAATCGCGTGCGCGGACGATGAGGTCGAAGCCGTCGTCGTCGCCGGTGCTGTCGCCGCGGTAGCCGACCTGCAGGCCGAAGACGTTGGCGCTGCCGGGGACGTTGGCAAAGGCCTGTGAGTCGAAGAAGTTGGTGAAGCCGATGGTGGCGTAGCCGAAGTTGACCGACGTCTGGAAGCTTCCACCGGGGTTGACCAGGAAGCTCATGAAATAGTCTTCGCCGTTGGCGACGGGCGTGTACGTGTCAATCGGCCGGAAGCCGCGACGGAAGGCGGCGGCACCGCCGGCGGCGAGGTATCGGCCCTTGCCGCCCTGTGCGTAGGTGTCGGTGACGGGGGCGAGTGCCAGCGTGTCGTCACTCCCCTGAAGGTTGGCGGTCCCGACGGTCCATGCGC
>JBCDKH010000036.1 GCA_038746835.1 Planctomycetota bacterium
CGTCTGGTCGCTGCCGGATCCGCAACAGTGGCAAGCGGAAACGACGGCCGCACTCGCGGGACTGGTGGATGCCGACTGGTCCGGCTCGTCGGTCGCGACGTTGATGACGCGCGTCGTCCGTCGCGAGACGCCAGACCTCCGGGCACTCGCGGCGACGGCCCGAGAAGCACTCGCCGCTGCGGCAAGCGAGCCGAAGCTGGAGAAGCTCAGCGAGATCGCTACCGCCTGGGCTGAGGTCGCACACGCCGTCGGAGCGGCTTTGCACGCTGATGATCTGCGCCAGGCGAAGGCGCGTTTCGCGAAGCCCACCGGCTCGCTGGCCGGTGGAAAGCGCGGCGAGCTTCGCGATCATCTGGTCGCTGCGACGAACGCGATTCGAGACGCGTTCAAGGCAGAGCCGCTGACCACGGTGCTGTCGTTCGACGACGACATCTGGCAGCGCGGCCTGCGGCTGAGCGTGCCGGCGACGCAGACGTTCGTCCGCCTGCTCGAAGCACTGCAACGCCGCTACGCCGCGGAGAAGCGTCGGCTGCGATCGCTCGATTTCAACGATCTGGAACACACAGCCCTCGATCTGCTCCGCACTCGCCCAGACGTGCAGGCCGACGTGCATCGGCGGTATCGGCACGTGCTGATCGACGAGGCACAGGACCTCAACGCCGTCCAGCACGAGCTGGTCAAGCTTCTCACGCCATCCACTGCGGAGGCGACGACGTTCGTCGTCGGCGACGTGAAGCAGAGCATCTACGGCTTTCGCCATGCCGAACCGAAGCGGTTCCTTGCGAGGCTGGCCGATGCGGATGGAGCGACGGTCGAGCGCGTCGACCTGCGCGAGAACTTCCGCAGCTGGCGGAGCGTCATCGATGCCGTCAACGCCGCGATGCACCGATTGATGAGCGACGAGGAAGCCGTCGATCTGCTGTACGACGAACGCCAGTCACTCGTCGCCGCGGGTGAGCAGACGGGCGACGAGCCCGGCGACATCGGCGGTCCGGCGGAAGTCGTCATCCTGCCGGCCGACCCGGAAACTGATGAGAACTCGGACGGTGACGACGACGACACGCCCGAGCAAGCGGAACGCGAGGCGGCCTACGTCGCGGGCCGCATCCAAACGTGGCTCGCCGAGAAGCGGCAGGTCCACACGTCCGACGGCCGCGTGCCGTTCGAGCCGCGGCATGCGGTGGTTCTGATGCGGTCGCCGAAGTTCGACGGTGCCCGATTCGCCTCGACCATGCGTCGGGCGGGCGTGCCTTGTCGCTCGGAGACGGGCGGCGACCTGCTGACGAGCCTGGAGGTGATGGACGTCTTGGCGGTGCTGCGGCTGATCGACAACCCGCGACGCGATCTCGAGCTGGCGACCTATCTCCGTTCTCCACTCGCCGGCCTGGCCGACGAAGTCGAGCCGGCGGACGTGCTCGGACGGATTCGCGCGGCCGATTCCGATGGCACGTTCGCCGAGGCCACCCGCGCCTTTGCAGACTCCGACGAGTCGGACGCGGAGTCGGTCGCGACGTCGCTGGCGACGCTGACCCGCTGGCAAGACGCCGCCGGTTGCAGCGCGGTCGGCGACCTGGTCCGTAGCATTCTCCGCGAGACGGCCTACCCGACGTATCTCGCCGGACGACCCGACGGCGAGCGTCGCCGGGCCAATCTGCAGGCACTCGTCCACCTCGCGGACACGTTCGATCAATCGCGTCGAGGCGCGGGCGTCGGCGAGTTCGTGTTGCACGTCGAGGCCCTCGCCGGCGTGGCCGAGCCTGTGTCTGCCGGGCAAAGCGACGACGCCGTGCGTGTCATGAGCATCCACGCGTCCAAGGGACTGGAGTTTCCCGTCGTCTTCCTCGTCGGGTGCGGCAAGCGGTTCAATCGGCGTTCACACGAGTCGCGTGTGCTGGTTCATCCGGAAGTCGGCATCGCCCTGCCCGCGTGCGAGCCGGAGCGACGAATCCGGTTCGCCTCGCCGCAGTCGTTCACGGCCAAGCGGCTCGTCCGGGCGTCGGGCCTCGCCGAGGAACTGCGGCTGCTTTATGTCGCGATGACGCGAGCCCGCAGCTTCCTCTGCTGCGTCGGCCATGCGAAAGACGTTCAGGCAGCTCTAACGGCGGGCGATCGATTCGCGCCGGTCGATCGACTGTCCGGGCGAGACGTGCTGGCGGGCGAGTCGTTTGCCACGTGGCTCCTCGCCGCGGCGGCGGGTCGGAGTGAGTTCGCCGTCATGACGCCCGATGCTGGCGACCTCGCGGGGCGTTCCGATGAGCGGAGGCAGGCTCTGTCGGACGAGCTGCTCGCCCGCCGATCGATCGAGCCTGACGCACCGCCCGACGAGCCGACGCGGCGTGTGCTCCGTCGGCTGTCGGTCGACCTTCGCGGGCGCACGGACTGGCGTCGTGCCTCCTCCCGGCCGATCGATCGCCTGTTATCGGAAGCCGGCCTCGCGTCGTACGATGCGCTGGTCGCCATCGCCCGCGGTGCCGAGGCTGGAACGGAAGAGCAGCAGTGGATGGCGTCACTCGACGTTCTGGCCGAGGCACGTGGTGCGTCGGACTGTCGGACCGACGTCCCGATCCTCCTCCCGACCGGCAAGGCCGGCGTCGTGCGTCGCGGGCGGGTCGCTGTGCTGTATCGCGACGTCAACCACGACGTTCGGCTGGTCGATATCGGCGAAGGCGACCTCGATGCCGCAACGCAGCGGGCGAGGCGACTGGCGGCTGCGGTGGCGCGGATCACCGGCCGGACGACGCACGCGACGTGCCTCGTCCCGACGCTGCGGCAGACCGCACACGCCGCTGTCAGCGTCGATCGGGCCACCTCCGGGCGACGACCGGCTTGACGGTTCGCCACCAGCGGGTATGACTGGCCAACCAAAGGCCGCACGGACGCAGCCGACGACGGGTTTTCGAGAGATCACGACGTGACACAACCCGCCCTCATCGCCGCTAAAGCCACCGGCCCTGCCGGCGAGGTCCCGTCGCGTGGGCCTGGTTTTCTCGCACAGAGCCTTGCGTGGCTGCGAAGTCTGCTCCGCCGCGACGATCGCCCCGTCGAGCTGATTGCCCTCGACCTCGACGGGACGCTGCTCGACAGCCAGAAGCGCATCGACGGGCCGACAGTTCGGTCGCTGCAGCTGCTGAAAGAGGTCGGCGTGAAGGTCGTCCTGGCCAGCGCTCGCCCGCCGCGGTCGTGCCGCAAGATTTACGAGGGCTTGGGGCTCGACACGTGGCAGATCAACTACAACGGGGCGCTCCTCTGGGACCCCAAGGGCAGGCGTCCCGTGAAGCACTGGCCGATGCCGGGCGAGCTGGTCTGGGAGATGGCGAGCCTTGCCCGCGAGGTCGTGCCGAACGTGCAGGTCGCTGCCGAGGTGGTCGACCGCTGGTACACCGACCGCCACGATCCGTACCGCACGACTGTCACCGGCCGGCTCTTTCGGCCCGACGTCGTCGCCCCGCTGTCGAGCTGGGCCAAGCAGAACACGACGAAGCTGATGTTCCTCGCCGAGCCACGCAAGGTGGCCCGCGTCCGCGAGGCCCTGCGTGCCCGATACGGCTACGTCGCCAAGGTCGTCCACGCCGATCCGGATCTCGTCCAGGTCATGAGCGACCAGGCCGGCAAAGACGTGGCCCTCAAGATGGTCTGCCGGCAGTATGGCATCGACCCGCGAAACGCGATGGCCGTTGGCGATGCGATCAACGACCTGGACATGCTCAAGAGTGCCGGCACGAGCGTCGTCGTCGCCAACGGCTGCGACGAGTGCAAGGCCGTCGCGTCCTGGATCGCCCCCAGCAACGATGAGGGCGGCGTCTACCAGGCCGTCCGCCGCTACGTTCCGGCCGTTCGGCCTTTGTTGGACGCGGCCTAGCGGCAAGGCTTTGCTGGATCAGGCGATCGCAGAAGTGAGTGGACGCGACGTTTGGTTTAGCTTTCGCTAAGCTGCTGCACCGACGGAGCGTCGCCGGACTCGCCGGCTTCCGCGTCGGCCACGGAGAAGTCCTTGTCCAACACCAAATCGCCCAAACGATCTCGCCCCGTCGTCCGCCGAGAGGTTAAGGCCGACAACAACCCGCTGCTGTTCGCGACCAAGTTCCTCAAGCACGGCACGCGAATCTCCAGCGTCGCCCCGAGCAGCCGACCGCTGGCCCGAGCACTCTGCCGCGACATCGACAAGACCAAGCCGCAGATCATCGTCGAACTCGGTGCCGGCACGGGGCCTGTGACGCAGATGATCGTCGAGCAGATGCACCCCGAGAGCACGCTCGTTGTCAGCGAGATCGACCCCGACTTCTGCGAAATCCTCCGCAAGCGGTTCCCACAGGCACGCGTCGTCGAGGGCGACGCCGGCCAGCTCTCGGAGCACCTGGGCGACCTGCCGCCGGTCGACGTCATCCTCTGTTGCCTCCCGACGCCCTCCCTGCCCGAGAAAGCCAAGGAAGGCGTGTTGAAGTGGATCGCTTCGCAGCCGCAGGCGACGTTCGCCCAGCTGACCGTGATTCCCTGGGTGTTCAAGCCGGTGTACAAGAAGATTTTCCACAAGGTCGACTTCGATCTCGTCGTCCGCAACATCCCACCGGGCGGCGTCTACCACTGCCGCCAGCCCCGCATGGCCGCAGCATCCTGACGCCGTAGCATTCAGCGACGCGCCCGTAGCTCAATTGGATAGAGCATCGGTCTTCGGAACCGAGGGTTGGGGGTTCGAGCCCCTCCGGGCGTGCTTCGTTGATGGGTTAGCCACCAGCGGATCAACGTCGACTCCATCACGACCATATCGGTGAGCGGTGAGCGGTGAGCGGTGAGCGCCAGTGAGCCTCTCTGGCTCGACTCAGTGAGTCCACTCAAGCTTGTAGCTTGTCCGAGTTGAGAACCGCTCATTCCCTCGACGCAGCTCTTCCCGCTCCCACATCCGATCTCTGCGACCAACGCACAACACGCTGCCAACGATCCAGCGATGACGCTCGCGGACGATCAGCGTTTCCTCGGTCGCGGCGGTCTCTCGCACCGACGCCCCAGCACGTTCGGTCGCTTCCACTTCGGCGTCTGCTACTACCCCGAACACTGGGACGACCGGACCCGACGCGACGACGCCAAACGCATGGCCGACGCGGGCATGAACGTCGTCCGTATGGCCGAGTTCGCCTGGTCGGTCATCGAGCCCAAACCCGGTAGCTTCACGTTCGCCTTCTTCGACGACGTCATCGGCGAGCTGGCCGATCACGGCATCGACACGATTCTCTGCACACCCACCGCCACGCCGCCACACTGGTTGTTGCGACGGCATCCGGACATGGTGCAGATCACGGCCTCGGGGCAACCGCTGATCCACGGGTCCCGGCAACACGCGTCGTACTTCCACAACGGCTTCCGCGCCGCAAGCCGAGAGATCACGCGAGCGATGGCCGAGCACTGGCGAAACCACACGTCGGTCATCGGCTGGCAAACCGACAACGAGTTCCACTGTCACTCCGGCACCGATTACTCCGAAGCCGCCGTCGCCGCGTGGCACGTTTGGCTGGGTGCGAAGTACGAAACGATCGATCGCCTCAACGCGACCTGGGGCACCGCCTTCTGGAATCAAACGTACGATGCCTTCGACAACGTCCCGCTGCCCAAGGCCGACGCCCCGACGTACGCGAATCCGGCCCATCATGCCGACTTCCTCCGCTTCCTCGGGGACGGCGTTTCTGACTTCCAGCGGGAGCAGGTGACGATCCTGCGAAAGACCAATCCCGGCTGGTGGATCACGCACAACGGCGTCTTCGAACCGCTCGACTATCGCGGCCAACTCACCGGCGACCTCGACGTCCTCGGGTACGACGTCTATTCGATGTTCCACACGCCCGAGCGGCGTGCCGCAAGACAGGCGTTCAACTGCGATCGCGTCCGCGGGTTCAGCGGCAACTTCATCGTCCCCGAACACCAGGCCGGGGCCGGCGGGCAGACGGAGTACATGCTCGAGCAGCCGATGCCCGGCGAGATGCGGCAGCAGGTCTACCGCACCATCGCGCGCGGTGCGGACAGCCTGCTCTTCTTCCGCTGGCGCTCGTGTCGCGTCGGGGCCGAGCAGTACTGGCTCGGCCTGGTCGATCACGACAACGTCGGCCGACGCAGGCTCGACGAAGCGACCCAGATCGGCAGCGAACTTCGCGAAATCGGTCCGAAACTTCTCGGCTCAACGGTCGCGATCGACTGTGCAATGGCAGAGTGCGACGCCGACGTCGCGATCGGCCACAACGCCTGCACGCTCGGGCTGCCGGAGCCCAAGTCGATCGCGTCGGACGTGCACGACGCGCTGCTGTCCGCTGGCCTGTCGCCCGGATGCGTCCATCCGAGCGACGACCTATCCGGCGTCGGGCTCTACATCATTCCGCATTGGGCGATTTTCGACACAGCGTGGGTCGAACAGCTGACGTCTTGGGTCCATCAGGGCGGCCGACTCGTCGTCGGAGCTCGAACAGCGACACGCGATCTGGCGAACAACATCGTGCCCGACACGCTGCCCGGCGTCCTGCGCGACCTCGCAGGCGTCACCATCTCCGACTACGGCCCGCTTCACAGCGAAGGCCGGCCTGTACACCTCGACAACGGCATCCGCGGCCAGCACTGGTTCGAGGCCATCGAGCCGGATGATGGCACCGACGTGCTGCACCGCTGGGACGCACGAGCACTCGGCAACCCGCCAGCCATCACGCGACGCACCGTCGGTGCCGGCTGGGTCAGCTACGTCGGCACGTATCTCACGCCAGAAGTGATCGGCACGCTGATGCCGACGTGGACGGCCGATTTCCCACGCCTCCGCCTGAGCGACCTTCCTGCCGACATCGAGTTCGTCCGCCGCGAACACCCAGACGGCAGCGTCATCGACTTCTTCTTCAACAATGCCGTCCGGGGCTCGATTGCGATTCCGGTCAGCGGCACTGCCCTTCTCGGCGAGACGGACGGCGCTCAAATGACGCTGCCACCATTCGGGGTCGGCGTCGTTATGAGCGAGATGCCGACCTCACGCTCGGCGTCACCACGACCAGACGCGGTGTGACCGTGCGTGTCGTCACCTCGAACTCGCCATTGCCTTTTGCTGCTTCGTTGTTTCGAGCGTCGAGCAGAGCCAGTGCCGTCGCGGCGATGCGGGCGTGTCGCTTGTCGACCGTGACGCTCGGTGCGCCTTCGTCGAACTGCCTTGTCGGAAACGTTCGCCAGTAGTTGTCGTAGCCCGTCACAAGCACATCGACGCCGGGCTCAAGGCCAATGCTCCGAAGGGCCGAGGTCGCCAGGCCGACCATCGTGTCGGAAGAGCAGATGACCGCATCGAGACCGCTTTTTGCCTGCGTCGCAAGCAGACGCTGCACGACCTTGGTGCCAGTGCGGAACCAGTCGTGCAGGTTTTGGTAGTCGGCCGGCGGGTGTCTGGCGATCACGCGCGCGGCTGGCGGAAGGCCTCGCTCTTCCATCGCTCTCGTGTGACCAACGGCTCTCTGGTCGATCCACCGCTTCTGTGTGGCGTGGCCGAAACGCTCGTAATCGTGCCACAGACGAACAAAGCGGTCACGTCCCTGGTCGAGCAGCCAACGCGTCACCGCGTAGCTGCCCGCGTCATGATCGGATCGAACGACATCGGCCCCGGCAATCGTCGAGCAGTCGGTCTGGATGACGACGGACAACCCAACCTCGCGCAGGCGTCGCACGAGCTCCGGACCGTCGGCATGATCGGCCGCATCTTCGGTCAGCACGGCACCGGCGACGGGCAGCTCGCGCAGCTCACGCTCAGGCCGACGCAACAGCAACGCAGGCCGCATGTGCAGGATCGGTCGATCGTGTCGGTATGCGTGCTCGAGGAACGCCTCGCCCACGTGGGACGGTCGGCCGCGGAACTGTTCGGGGTCGACGTTGTACGGAAGCACGCGGTGACGAACCAGCAGAATCGTCTGCTGCAAGAGCGGCGGCTTGCTCGCGCCAGCTTTCGCGTCATCCGCGTCAGGGCCCGAGACTAAGTCGCGTGCGGACTCGTTGATCGATCGCGTCCGTGGGCCGACGCGGCGCGTGACGTTGAGGCGATCGAGCTCCAGCAGTGCTTTCCGCACGGTGCGCCGTGAGACCCCAGTCAGCTCCTCCAGCCGGCGTTCGGAAGGCACCTTGCCGTCGACGCAGATGCCGTCGACGAAGAGCAACTCCGCCAGCCGGTCGATCGTGCCACGCAACTTTGCTGTTCCGCCAACACCAGGGAGCCTCTCCGGCGACTTGGCCTGCGATTTTCTCGATTCACGCCGCAACGGGCGAGGATAGCCCCGCACCGTCAAACCAGGCCTCGTAACCGCGGTCATTCAGACGCCCCGACGGACTTCACTTGTAACGGGACAAACAGAGCCGGGTTCTTGCTCTCGGCGATGCCTGGTGCGAGCTGGATGTATCCCTCGCGGAAGTCGCTGTCAGACTCGTTGACGAGGATGTTGAAGTTCAAACGATCGCCCAGCGCCTGGGCATTCCCGAGTGTCTCCAGGTCGAGGCCGAATCGATACTGCGTGGTTGTGTCGAGTCGCTTGATCGAGAGATCTCGCCAAGGCGACACCTCGCGGTCGACGCCTGCCGGCACGCCCCACGAGTACGTGATGGTCTCGCCGTCATCGCCCAACGCAACGCCGAGCTCCCAGAAGCCTCTGAGCTCTGGCAGCTCGATCCCCAGCTGGACCGAGTCGCCCTTCCACATCGACCTCGCACCGTTGGGCTGTCGGTTCTGGTCGTCGTTGACGTCGATGCGGAAGTCGAGCTTGCCTTCTTCGGCGGTGATCCAGACCTCGGCGCTCAGATCGTCCGGGCCGAGCCATCGGAAGGCGAAGGTCTCCGGGTCGACTTCGCTGTTGTTGACCACCTGATCGGCACGATTGAGCGTGAAGTCTGGCTCGCGCTGCGTGTCCGACACCGTGCCGACTGCGCGAGCCTTCAACACTGGAATGCTCGCGACCTGCCACGCGTCATCGGCGTTGAGTCGCCACTTCGCGTCAACGAAGCCGGCCGGTCCGCCGGCGATGTCGACGGCGTTGTTGAGTCGGACCGCCCGAGTGAACGATGCCGCGGCACCGGCCGAGACGCGCTCTTCAACGGTCTGTGGTTGGTCGCCGTCGAGCGTGACGCCTCCTCGGGCGGACCATTGCAGTTCGACGGACAACGCCTCGGGAAGCGGGTTGCTCACGGTGATCGCCGCGAGTGACGTCTGACCGTCGAGAAGCGTCAGACCCGGAGCCGCTTCGACGATCGGCTCGAAGTCGGCAGGCAGATCGCGTGCACCGTCGATCGCGATGAGCGTCGGCTCGTGGCCGACCCGAAGAATCACTGACTCGCCGATCGTCTTCAACTCTTTGGAGACGCCCATGAGATTGATCTCAGCGACCGACTCGGCACCTTCGGCATCCAGTGCGAGAATTGCCGGGGCGAGGGCCTGGTCTTGCGTCCAAACGACCAGCACGTAGTCATCGCTGCCGTCGCCCGTGAACACGCCGTCTCCACGAAAGGCATATCCGTAGCGACCGTCGCCAAGGTCGAGCGTGTGGCTGAACTCGCGACCACGCAGGTATCTCGCGACGGTGTTGTACGCGACCCACACCGGTCGCGGCGTGAAGTCTTCGTTGAACATGCGGAACCCGTACGCGGAGTTCTCGCGGTCGCGCTCGGGGACCCAGAGGCAGAACCAGTGGTAGCCCTTTGCTCCAAGCGCCCACGAGTAAGCGAGCTTCTTGGCGAGATCTTCGGCCATCGCGTACTCGCCAGGGCGATCGGTGTAGAGGCCGGTTTCGTTGAAGTAGAACGGCTTCTTCTCGCCACCTGCCGCTTCCCGTCGGGCGAGCAGCTGGTCGATGTCATTGACGAAGTGATGGAAGGGTCCGTGGCGGTGGTAGCCGAACCAGTCGTAGATGTCGGTGTGCTCGCCGAAGAGCATGTCGTACAGATCGAGCTTGGCGTGGCGATGCTCGATGGAAGCCATGCCGCCGCTGATGATGATCGCATCCGGATCGACGGCCTTGATTTCCTCGTAGGCGGCAGCGAGGAGCTCGACGTACTCCTCGCTCGTCCCCTTGAAAAAGCCAATGTCCGGCTCGTTCCAGATCTCGTAGAGCCGAATCCTGCCCTTGTACCGCTCGGCGACCGCGCGGACGAACGTCCGCCAATGTTGAACATCCGGCGGATAACGCCACTGGTGACCCATGTCGTTCTTCGCCTCGATGCGCTGCATCATTTCTGGCGTCTTTGTCCATTTCGCACCGCCAAAGCTGACCATGAGCTGCGGCTCCATGCCGTCGGCGATCGTCGCTTCGACGAGGCGATCAAGCGAGTCCCACCTGTACTTGCCCTGCTCAGGCTCCGTGCCACGCCACTCGGTGCCGAACCGGTTTGCCTCCACGCCGACGAGCCCTGCCGAGCGACTGATGAGCTTCACACGCTCAGGCGGCGACGACCACTCGCGGTGAAAGCCTGCCGTGCCGAAGACGAAGTGATCCGGCTCGATGCCAGGCGTCGGGCCGACGGGATCGAGCACCGCGTACGACGACATGCCCGTCGCGTGCCGACCATCGTCCAGCTCGACCCGCCAATGCGCGTAGAACACGCCGGGCGTCGCTGCGGACTCTGGACCGAAGTCGACGTCGACGCTTCCGCCGGCTGCGACGTCGACCGGTTGGCCGATGCCGAACTCGGGCATATCGCGGAATCGGTTCGTCACCGCCGTCGTGACCGTGGCCGAGATGTCGTTTGACGTGTGATTCTGCAGACCCACCCAGATGCCGCGCGTGTCTCCGGGTTCGAGGAAGTGCAGCGGATCGCCCGTCTCGACGTCGATGCCGATCATCTCGTCGATCGGCTGGAACATCGCAGCTCGGGCCTCGCGAAGCACGAACACGGTCGCGCTCTCCGACGCCGGCCGCTGGACGCGCATGTTGAAGAGCTTGAGTCCGCCGACCGGAGCGGGTTCCTGTCGGTGGAAGTCCCGTGGCGCTTCCCAACGAACGGTGTTCTTGCCGGCCGAGAGCTTTCGCGTGGCGAAGGTGAATCGCTCGCCTTCCTCGTCTTTGAAAGTGATCAGGACGGAACCCGTTTCGCCCTCCAGCAGATCGATGTCGACTTCGAACGATCGGAGGTGATCCAAGCGTTCGAACTCCCCGAGCTGGCGCGCCCAGACCTGCAAGGAGACGCTCTCGTCGGCAGGCCCTAGGTCGATGCGGAGACCGTCGTCGACCAGGGTTCTGCTGTATGAAGGCTTTGGCTTGTGGCGGTCGTGATCGACGATCCAGTCCTGCGTGGCATCGAAGTGCCAAACGGGCCGTACAGCCGACTCAGCAGCAGTTGTGACGCTCGCTCCCGCAAGCACTGCGGCGAATAGAAAGCAGAGCTGTCGACAAAGCATCGTAATCGAAGGGGATGAGGGCATGAGCAGTCGGACTACGAACGTCTTTATCGCTCGAGCATGCGATGGTGTCTGTACGCGGCGTCGAGTCGGAACGTGCCGCCAAGCTCACGGTGCCATCGGCACGTCGTAATCAAAGTCAGGCCGATTGACGGCCTCGCCGATCGAAGGGATCTCCTCGTACGGGCGGGTCTCCTGGTGCAGATCGAAGAAGAGCACGTTGTAAGTGCCGTTCGGATGTGAACGGTACGGCTTGCCGTGGAACTCCCACCACACCCGGAACGAGCCGGAGGGTCGCCCGAGCGTTCCGAACTCTTTGACGTTGGGGTTGTCGTTGAAGTTGTCCCCGATCATCGCAATTCGGCCGAGCGCGATCGAGGCGTCGAAGTTGTCGGGAAAGCGACCCCGAATCTGTCGTGGCTTGAAAGACCCACGCGCAAAGTCGGGCGTTCCACCGACGCCACTTCGGCCGATGTTGAAGGCGTAGCTGCGGTGCTGCCGGTCGTCGACGCCGCGCGTCTCTGTGTCGAACGGACACGCGAAGTGCGGAACGTCAAGCCCGATCGGCGTCGGAATGGTCGGGTCCCACTCCTCTGACAGGCCCAGGTAGGGCATGATCGCCTCCTCCCAGGTGATGGCGGCGTCGCCGAGGACACCGACGGCCTTGGGACTCGGCAGGTATCCCTCGAAGTCGTTCTGATACCCCATGAAGGCAATGCCAACCTGCCGCAGGTTGTTCGCACACTGGATGTTCCTGGCCGAGTCGCGTGCACGGCTCAGCGTCGGAAGAAGGATCGACACGAGCAACGAAATGATGCCGATGACGACGAGCAGCTCCACGAGCGTGAAGCCACGGGCGACGCCGCGATGCGACGAGCGGTTTCCGATCACGGTCGACATGTTGCCTCCTCACAGCAGGATTCGAAAAGAGCCGCGCCGGCCCGTCAAGGCGAGCGCGGCTGGAGGGGAAGCGATCAGCGGCGTCGGCGAAGAGACAACAGTCCGAGCACGCTCAATGCCGTCGCCGAAGCCGGCTCAGGAATGACCTCGGCGTACGTCGTGGCGATGCGAAGGCTGTCGATAGTGACCTCAGGAGCCCTGGACACGCCGCCACCGCCACGACGGACCCGGAAGGTGTCCAGTGCGGAGATTCCGGTGTCGACGACGATCGACGAATCTGCGACAAGCGGTTCCGTGCTTCCGGGGTTCAGGAACAGCTCTACCGTGTCGTAGTTGCCTGACGGGTCCGACTTGCTCGCCTTCAGAACGATCGTGTTGAGCGCGTTTCCGACGCTCACGTTACCGCCATTAACGCTTGAACCGTCGCGGCCACGCGATCGCACTGCAGGGCCTCCGTCGTTGGTGGAGGTGAACCCAAGACTGTTGTTGTCGTCCGTATCGTCTGAGAAGTTGAACCAAACGAACTCAGCGTTCCCAAAAGCAACGTCAACTGCGAAGTAGAGATCGCCTGTCTGACTGGCGAAAGTCCGGCTGATTTGTCCATCGTTCGAAGGGTTGTTGTCGACGCCATTCACCTCGTACGAGACGACGTTGTTACCCAACTGGTCGATGACGTCCCACGTGTTGTCGGTGGCATCCCAACCGTCCTGGCCGAAGACGCTGGCTCCGCTCGTGAACGTTGGGGCTTCAAAGTTGGCTTCATAGAGCACCGCAGCCGAGGCTGTCGTTGCCGCGATGGATGCGGTGGCCGCTGAGAGCACGGCGAGATTCAATTGCTTCTTCATCGGTTTCCTCCGGGAGTAGAGATCGAGCCCGGACGGCCGAGCTCGTGTGCTCCAAAAAAGATACCAAAAATGTCTTCGCTGTCAAGCCGATTCCTCAGGATTCCGTCCAACTGATCCGCCGATCGCGTAGAGCCAGCCGTCTGAGGCCGCGACAAACAGCCGGCCTCCGGCGATCGCTGGGACCGCCTCGTCGACCGTGTCGCCCAGACGCGTCCGCCACACCACGTTGCCCTCCGAATCGACGCAGCGCACGAAGCAGTCGGCGGTCGAAGCGACGACCATTCGACCCTCGCCGTCGACGATCGGCGACGTCAGTGCCCCGCCATCCGTGGACCACAGCAGCCGGCCCGTTCGTCGCTCCAGGCAGTGCGTCTCCGCGGCCAAACCACTCGCACTTGGCCAGACGCCGTCACTGATCCAGATCCGGTCCTTCGTGACAGCCGGCGTGCTGTTGAGCCGGCGACCCTTTGCGACGGCACGCCGCCACTTGAGCACGCCGGTTGCAGCATCGAGCGCGATGAGCGTGCTGCCCATGTTCGTCAAAGTCAGCTCGCCCCCGTCCAGCACCGGTGCCCCGCTGTCGGGTGCGCCGTCGGTCCCGTTCTTCCAGATGAGCGATCCGTCTGTGACGTTCAACGCGTAGGTCAAACCATTCCACGAACCGAAGTAAGCGACCTCGCCATCCGTCGGCGGCATCGGGTGGCAGGCGGCGCCGGTTCGAAATCGCCATCGCGCAAAGCCAGTTCGAAGATCGAGGCCGAAGATGTCGCCGTCGACGGTCGGCACGAGCACCACATCGCCCGCGACGTTCGGGCTCGACCAACACCAGCCGACCGTCTGTCGCCATATCTCGTCTCCTGTCTCGGCGTCCAACGCGAAGAACGTGTCGTCGCCGCCCTGTTGCCCGAAGAGCACAACCGCTCGGTCATCAACGCTTGTCACATGCGGATGACTGCTGATGGCGCTCCCGACTTCGAATCGCCAGCACAGCTTGCCAGACGCCGCGTCGTAGCTCTTCAGGCAGGCGTCCGGGCCGCCGAGATAGACGCGACCGTCTCGGACCGTCGGGCCACTCTGGTAGTAACCACCGCCACCGAACGAGTCGCTCGGAACGAACTCGACGCCTCGTCCGACGTCTGCGGTGACGCCCGCAATCAGTTGTTTGACGAATCGGACCTGTCCGGTCGTCGCATCGAACACGTGCAATCGCAGATCGCTCGAGACCGCCGCGACGAGATCCTCTCCTGCCGCCAAATCGGCAAGGATCGCATGCGTGCTGATCTGCTTCCGCCAGAGCTCTTTGCCAGTGACCAGATCAAATCCGTAGCCGACGCCGTTCCAGTCGACGCAGACCACAACACCGCCGACGACAAACGGCCGCGATCGCAGCCAGCCTTCGGTCTTCTGCTGCCATCGAGTTGTGCCTGACGCCAAGTCGATCGCGAACAGCGCGCCTGCCAGCCCCGGTCCACTGGAACCGACGAGAACCGTGTCACCCTCGACATGCGGCTTCGAAAAGAGCAGGGACGCATGCGGCTCTGGAGGACAGACCGACACGGTCCAGCGAGTCTCGCCATCGTTTGAAACCAGCGAGACGCAGCCATCGTTGGAACCGACGACGATCCCTTCGCCGCAGTGCGACGGCTGATTCGCCGCTGCTCTAAGCCGGTGCCGCCAGCGTGTCGATCCGTCGGCGAGTTCAATGCCGAGCAGTTCGCCGTCGCGTGTCGCAGCGATCACGAGCCGCTGCTCAATAAGCAGAAGCGGCTCGGTGTCGATCGATCCGACAAAGGTGGACCAGCGACGTTCACCGCTCGTCGCGTTCCACGCTTCAACGCGTTCCATCGGGCGTGTCAACGGCGGCCGGTGTTGGATGTGCTGCGTGCCGGCGAGCGTGACGAAGACGTCCTCATTCCCGACAGCAACAGCGGTCCCCAGGCGGTAGTCGACGTGGCCGACATCGATGCGGCGAAGGAAAGACCCATCCTCACGCGAGAAACCCAGCAGGTGCTTGTGCGCCGCAGGTCCGCCGCTGCCGATCTCGCGAACGAGCACCTCGTCGTCGAGCAGGATCGGCGTCGACGCGGCGGCGGGCTTTCCGTAAGGATGCATGATCGGCGAGTCGTCCTCCGTCATCGGCCGACGTGCACGCCAGACTTCGTCACCGGTGTCGAGGTCGAAACAGATCGCATGGTGTCTCATGCCCGGCGACGCGACGTAGACGCGGCCGTCTTTTGCCACGGGTGCGGCCTTCCAACGCAGCCCGGCCGCGGCTCGCCACGCCACGCCGCCATCGGTCGGGCCGCTGGCCGACGTCACACCTGTCTGTCCCGCATCGTTGTGGAAGTGAGGCCAGTCGCTCTCATCTACTCCCGAGGCAGAAGCTTGTCCTTTGATCTCCCGGACCACCTCCCCGCGCGATGCGAGGTCCTCGAGGATGGCAAAGCCCTTGTCAACAGCCGCAAGAACCGCTGGGTTCCCCGTCTTTCCGCCGCGAAGGTGCGACTCGTGCAACGGTTCAAGGACCGAACCATCGTGTCCGAGTCGCTGGAGCAGCCGGCACCACGAATAGAGGATCTCCATTCGACGCCCAAACGTTGCAGGCGTCGTCGGGCTGGCCCGAACCTCGCGTCGAACGAAGTCGATCTCGTGGTCGCCGGTCAGGACCACTGCTTGCTGTACGAGCCGAGGCGAATCGCGGCGGTCTTCGTTTCGGTGTACTCCAGCACGCTGTGCGGCCCGAGCTCTCGACCAAGGCCCGACATCTTGTAACCGCCGAACGGCAACTCCGGCGCGCCGGCGAGGAACGTGTTGACCCAGACCGTGCCGGCACGCAACCGGCGCATGACGCGCAGGGCGCGGTCGTTGTTTTCGGTCCAGACGCTTGCGGACAGCCCATAGCTGGTGCCGTTCGCGACGCGAACGGCCTCGTCTTCGGTCTTCACGCGGAGGACGACGAGCACCGGGCCGAAGACTTCGAAGCTGGCAACGTCCATGTCGGGCGTGACGTGATCCAGCACGACCAGCGGCAGGAAGTTGCCATGGCCAGGCGCGTCTCCTCGAAACGCCACGACCGCCCCGTCCTTCTCAGCTGCCTCGACGGCGGTCACGATGCGGTCGCGCTGCTTGTCGTTGATGATCGCACCGACCTGCGTTGCTTCGTCGGACGGATCGCCGACCTTGACGAGCTTCGCGGCATCGACGACGCGGCGAACCAGGTCGTCCGCAACGGACTCGTGCACGACCACGCGGCTGCCAGCGTTGCAGCACTCGCCCATGTTGAAGAACGCACCGTGCAGCACCGCGTCGGCAGCAGCGTCGAGGTCGGCATCGTCGAACACGAGTTGCGGGTTCTTCCCGCCGAGTTCGAGCGCGACCTTCTTGAGATTGCCCGCTGCGACAGCGGCGACCTTCTGGCCGACGGCGGTCGATCCGGTGAACGAGACGAAGTCGACGTCGTCGTGCTCTGCAAGCGTTTGCCCGACGGGATCGCCGTAGCCGGTGACAACGTTGCACACGCCGTCCGGTAGCCCGGCCTCTTTCAAGATGGCAGCGAGGCCCAGCGTCGTCGCACTCGTCAACTCGCTTGGCTTCAACACGGCCGTACACCCAGCGGCCAAGGCGAACGGCAGCTTTTGGCTAATGATCAGCAGCGGGAAGTTCCACGGCGTGACAAGTCCGCACACGCCGATCGGCTCGCGCAGTGTCAGGCCGAGCATCGACTCGCCGAGCGTGTTGGTCGTCTCGCCGTGCAGATGCCGGCAGAGCGCGGCCGCGTAGTCCCAGATGCCAGCCGACCACTCCATCTCGTTACGCGCCTGACTGATCGGCTTGCCGCTTTCGGCCGACTCGTGTCGAGCCAGCTCGTCGGCATCGCGACGAATGAACGCCGCGACCTTCGAAAGCAACGCCTGACGTTCGGCACCGGTCGCGTGCGACCACGGTCCGTCGTCGAACGCCTCGCGTGCAGCCGCGATCGCTTGCTCGACATGCTGCTTTGTGCCATTGGCGTAGGTTGAGACGAGTTGGCCCGTGGCCGGGTTGTGTCGCTCGATACGTTCGGCCGACTCGACGGCTTGGCCGTTGATGACGTGCTGGTAGTGGGTGGCGGTCATGCCGAGCCTCCGATGATGTTGCGGTGTTGCAGGTCGTCGATCCGGACTGCGTCGAAGCCGAGTTCTTCGAGGATCACCCGCGAATCCGCCCCGAGATCTGGCGGCGGACCGTCGTGCGTCGGCGGCGTGTCGTGCAGACGGATCGGCGTCCCCAGGACGTCGAGCCTGCCGGCACGCGGATGGTCGAGACCGACCACCATGCCGTTGTGCCGAACCTGCGGATCGTTTGCCGCGGTTTTGAAGTCGTTGACGCGCGCGCACAGGACGCCCTTCGGTTCAAGCTCCGCGATCCACTCGTCGGTCGTGCGTGTACGAAAACGCTCAGCGAGGAGCTCGTTGAGCTTGCCGCTGTTTTCGATCTGCCGATCTTCCGTCGCAAACTCGTCACGCTCCGAGAGGTCATCGAAGCCGAGGGCCTGGCTGATGTCGCGGAGGGCGTTGTCGCTGAAGACGGGCGACACTTCGATCGCACCGTCGCTGGTCAGGAAGGCCTTGTTAATCGCACGCTCCGTCCCACCGACACGCGCCGGCTCGTCGATCTTGTCTTCGTTCAACTCGACGGCCGCCTCCCACGCATGGGCGTGCATGGCAACGCTCAGCAGATCGGTCGTCACGCGTTGCCCACGCCCCGTTCTGTCGCGGCCGTGGAGCGCGGTCAAGATGCCGATCAGCAGATTCAAGCCGGCCGGATAGTCGACGCTGATGCCACCCGGAATCGGCGGCTTGCCCTGGCCTTGATCGATGAACCAACCCGCTTCCGCCCGGGCCATCATGTCGTGGCCGCCGCGCTTGCGATCGACGTAGGGCCCGCTGTCGCCCCAGCCGCTGCTAGCGGCGTAGATCAGCTGCGGGTTTCGCTCGCTCAGGTCCTCGTACCCGAGTCCAAGCTTCTCCATCACGCCGCCGCGGAAGTTGTGGACGAGGACGTCTGCCCGATCGATCAACTCGAGGATGACCGACATGCCATCGGGCTGCTTCATGTCGACCGTCAGGCTCCGCTTGTTGCGGTTGAGGTTCGCAAACGGAAGGCTGACGCCTTTGACGAATGGGCCCCACGCCCGGCTCCAGTCGCCGCTGCCGGGCCGCTCGACCTTGATGACATCCGCGCCGTAATCGGCCAGCAGTTGCGTCGCGACCGGGCCCTGGTAGACATGGCTGAAGTCGATGACTCGCAAGTCGCTGAGCGGGAGATCGTTGGTTGGCGTCACTTGTTCCGGCTCCTCTTGGCAAGAAACGCGGAAAGCCGCGCGGCGGCGTCGGGGTCGCGCGCGCACGCAGCAGAGTGATGTGCCTCGGCCTTGCGATTGGCTTCGTGGGCCGCCTCGGAAGCGTCGTTGAGGATCGCCTTCATCGTGGCGAGCGATGCAGCGTTCATCTCGCAAACACGACGGGCGTAGCCGGCGATCGCTGCATCGAGCGACGTCGGACTCTCATGCAGCGCGTCGACAAGGCCGACGTCTTTCGCCGCTTGGCCGTCAAGCACGTCGGCGACGAAGAAGAGCCGCTTTGCCGTCGCAGCACCAACGCGATCCGGAAGACGACGCGTCCCGCCCCAACCTGGCACGAAGCCGAGCGAGGCCTCGGTCAGCCCGAGCCTGGCGGATGTGTCGCAGAAGATCAGATCGCAGGACAAAGCGAGCTCAAGCCCGCCGCCAACGGCATGGCCGCAGACGCGGGCGATCGTCGGCACCGGCAGCCGCTCCAGCCGTCGAAACACGTCGTGGCCCTTCCGTACCCACGGCCCGATCGTCTCGGCATCGAGCGTCCGGAGGGCGTCGATGTTCGCCCCGACGCAGAAGTAGCGATCGACCGCGCTCCGCACGACGACCAGACGGGGCGTTGTCCGTTCAACGTCGCCGAGCGCTTCGTCCAACGCATCGAGAACCGAGCCGTCAAGCGTCGGCGGCTTGCCCGTCGGGGGGACGAGCGACACCTCGGCAGTGTCGCCGTCTCGCCGGAGTTGGATCGTTGTCGCGTCGGCCACGAGACTCGTTTCAGACGATGTGCTGGCGAAGCGATCTGACGGCTGAGACGCGGTCGCCCTTTCCAATGCGCCGGACAATCTCAGCGTGCTCGTCGTAGCTCTCGACGAGCGCGTGGTGCCGCGAGTAGCGCAGCAGCATCTGCGACATCGTCGGCAGCCAGTGGTCGAGCAACGCCCCGTCGTCGGCCGACGCGACGATGGTGCGGTGGAAGCTCATGTCGAGCCTGACAACCTCGCTCAGATCGCCCTTCCGACACGCCCGGCGATACTCGGGCAGACCATCAGACAGCGCGCCCCTCAGCGGATCGATGCCCTCAGCGAACGCCTGCTCCAACGCGCTGGTCTCCAATGTCCGCCGGACCGCGACGAGCGTCCGCCGCTTGAACGCCGACGGCGGATTCGCCACCCGAACGCCGGCATTGGGGCGAGCCTCGACGAGCCCTTCGTGTTCGAGCCTCGCGAAGACGTCACGAATCTTGGCTCGACTGCTCTTGAGCGACTTGGCATGCGCAATCTCCCTGAGCCGATCCTGCGGCTGCAACGCCCCGGTCACGATTTGCAGCCGGAGCACATCGAGCAGATCTCCAGCACTTTCGCGCATGCATCACATATCTAACGCGTGATCAACGATTGTCAACAATGTGCGTGTAATTGCCGTCAATTTATTGTCCGTTGTTTGGCGTACAGACGATCGCCGCGCGATCGAGTTCGCTCGTCGCGGTTCCGAAGGTGTTCTTGGACGCGGAAACCCGTTGGCCCCCATTGGCCCTCAGGGATTCGAACCCCGACTAACTGGACCAGAACCAGTCGTGCTACCGTTACACCAAGGGCCAGGTGCCGGCGACTCTAGTCACGCCTCCAGCGGTTTGGCGAGGCGGGTACGGAAGCCTTCCACCTCTTCAGCGAGACCTTCGGCGGGGGACGGGTACTGACTTCTTGCCGAGCGCAGTGTGTCGCGGACAAGGCCCGTGACGAGGTAGTCGCGGTACCACTTCTGATCGGCGGGAATCGCAAACCACGGGGCGGCCTCCGTGCTCGTCGCAGAAACCGCGTCGCTGAACGCGGCCTGATAGTCGTGCCAGCGCTCGCGCTCGTCGAGGTCGGACGCGGAAAACTTCCACCACTTCGTCGGGTCGTTCAGCCGGTCTTGAAACCGGTCGGCCTGCTCGTCGGGCGAGAGGTTCAGGAAGATCTTCAGCACGATCGTCCCCTCGGCCGCGAGCATCGACTCGAAGTGCACGATCTGCTCGTATCGCTTCGACCAGACCGTCTCCGGCACGAGGCCCTTCACACGTTCTACGAGGACGGCCTCGTAGTGGCTGCGATTGTGGATCGAGATCATGCCGCCGGCCGGGCATCGTTCGTGGTGTCGCCAGAGGAAATCGTGGCTCTTTTCAAGGTCGGTCGGCTGCTTGAACGACCAGACGCGGACGCCCTGCGGATTGAGATTGCCAAAACACCGGCGGATGGTCGAGTCCTTCCCGCCGGCATCGATGGCCTGGAGCAGGACGAGCAGCGACTTGGACCCGTCGGCGTAAAAGACGTTCTGCAGCTCGCGAAGCTCTTCGACGTGCTCCTTCGTCTTGGCTTTTGCGGCAGCTTTGTCGAGCTTGGCGTCGCGTGCATCGGTGGCCAGATTAAGCTTGAACGCACGATCCGGAACCCCCGGTTTCGTCGCGACTGGCACCCGAAACGGCTCGACAGGCTTGAACGGCATCGCGTCAAGCTATCGGATTTAGCCGCCCGCGTGAGCGGGCGCTTTCTCGTCAGATGCGTCCGCTCACGCGGGCGACTCACTACCGTTTTGCATGAAGCTCTACACCCGCACCGGCGACGACGGCACCACCGGGCTCATCGGCGGCGGACGCGTCGGCAAAGACGACCTTCGGCTCGACGCGTATGGCACCGTCGACGAGCTCAACGCCCTCCTGGGTCTGGCAGCGTCGACGGGCGGCGATCTGCCGTTGATCGCGCAGGTGCAGAGCGACCTCTTCGCCATCGGCAGCCATCTCGCGGCACCCGGCGGCGGAACGGACAACATCAAGCTGCCGGCCCTGCCCGATGCGGCGCGGCTGGAGTCGGAGATTGACGGCTTCGACGAGAAGCTGCCGGCCCTGAAGACGTTCATCCTCCCGGGCGGCAGCGAGTTGGCGAGCCGGCTGCACGTGGCGAGGTGCGTCTGCCGACGTGCGGAACGCGCATGCGTCGCCCTGGCGCGGCACGACGCGGTCGCAGGCGTGCCGGACGAGGTGGTGACCTACCTGAACCGGCTCAGCGACTGGTTATTCGCCCGAGCCAGGCTGGCGAACCACGATGCGGGTGTGGCCGACGTGCCGTGGACGCCTTGAAGCGAGTTTTCAAGAGGGATGTGATCGCATTTGCCTTGCATCGTCCGGCGTGATCGCTATCTTCGCGGCAACGTTTTTCGCGTCGCGACGTGCGGCCAACGGGAAGAGATCAAGAGAGAGATTTGTTCAGGATCACATCAAGACGTTGTCGCACGGGCACATGATGTCCACCTCCACCGCTGACTGACCTCGCGGGGTTTTGGTGTGCGGTTTCTCGAGTGTGAGCCTGCTTTGTCTGGGAGATACCACACATGAACACGTACAAGCTCGCGGCTGCGGCCGCTGCGTTTCTGGCCGCTCCGGCGTTTGGTCAGTTCGCGTACGACGAACTGGTCGACGGCGACCTGTCAAACGACGAGGCTGTCCCGACGCCGCTGATTGCCGCGGTCGGAACCAACACCGTTTCCGGCACCGCAGGCGGCGGAGCCCTAGGCGATCCGTTCCCGGCCGACTTCGCTGACGCCTTCACGTTCACTGTTCCGGCCGGCTTCGCGCTCAACAGCGTCACGGTCGACACCTACGTCGTTGCCGGCGGCAACACGTCCAGCGGCCTGAACTTCGTCAGCGGCACGACCTGGGACGGCAACTTCCTCGCTCCAAACTTCATCACGAGCACCACAATCACGCCGGCCTCGGTTGGAACGGATGTGCTTGGCACCCCGCTGCTTGCTGGCGACTACACCGTCTCGCTTCGCGAAGGCACAGCCGGCCAGACCTATGCCCTGAGCTTCGATATCGGCGTCTTCACGCCGCCGACCCCGCCGCCCGCGACGTCGGCCTTCGTCGATCCGACTGGCTCGGTCGCGCTCTCGCTCGCGCCGGACACCGTCGTGTTCTACGAGATTGAGATCGACGGAGCCCCCGGCACGATCGACACCTTTGGGAGCGACTTCGACACTGAGCTCGGCCTCTACAGCGATCTCGGCGCCCTCGTCGACACGAACGATGATGCGGGCGGCCTGTTGCAGAGCGAGCTCGACATCACGGGCCTGACGCCCGGTACCTATTACCTCGCTGTCGGCGGGTTCAACACTGAATTCAACGGTGGCTTCAATGCCGCCCCGGACATCTTCGGCTTTGACGGTGGCAACCTAGTCATCAATGGCATTGCCATCCCCGAGCCGACGAGCCTCGCGCTCATCGGCATGGGCGGCCTAGTCGCCCTGCGTCGTCGCCGGGCCTGAGCCGCTTTCAACAGACCCCTTCTTGACTTGGGCCGGCCCGCCTTCTGGTGGGGCGGCCCAGGTTGTATCGTGAGGCGACGTGTCTGCTGGCAATCCATCCACGACACCCACGGCCCGGCTCCCCGGTCGGCGGGCGTGCTTGCGGACACGTCTCGATCGACATCTGCAGAAGCCGATGGTGCTGCTGGCGGCGGTCTTCATCCTCGTGATGACGATTGCCCTGCCCCACAGCTTCACCACCATCGAAGACGGCCCGGGCGTCGTGGCCGTCGTGGACGCGGTCGATGATCCGCTGGCTGTACCGGCCAAGCCCGGGCCGCTGGAGCGATCGGCCATGCTCTCGGTGGCCGCGCGGATCACGCTGGTCTTCATCGCCCTGCCCTTCTGGGCGGAGTTC
>JBCDKH010000037.1 GCA_038746835.1 Planctomycetota bacterium
CGCCTCCACGCCAGCCATCTCAAGGAACGTCGGCGCGAAGTCGGTGTTTTGGATCAGCGCATCCTGCGTCGTTCCCGCTGGGATCGTGCCAGGCATGTAGAAGAACGTCGGTGCGACCAGCCCGCCCTCGTAGCACGTGCCTTTGCTCTGATACTCCGAGCCGTGGTCAACGAAGTAGACGATCATCGTATTGTCCGCGACGCCGAGCTCTTCGAGCTTGTTCACGATCGCGGTGATGCCGTCATCGAGCCAAATCGTCCCCCAGAGTTCGTCGGGCAGGTTGTTCTCTCTGGCACGACGCATGACGTCTTCTCGTGACGGTTGAACCCCGGTGATTGGGCGATCGAGCTTGCCAACGGGCGTCAGGGTCGGATCGCCGCGAAGCGACTGCACCGGCTTGGGAGAGTGGGTCAGCGTCGTCGAGAAGTAGAGGAAGAAGGGCTCGTCCTTCCCGGCCGTGCTGTCGAGGAACTCGAGCGCACCTTCGGTGAGCCACTCCATGTTGTGAATGTTCAGGCCGACGGCTTTGAGCTCGTTGTCGTCGTCGGGATTGCCCGCATAGGTGCGCGATGCAAAGTCAAACCCACGCGTGCCGAGAACTTCGGCAAACGAAGCCTGGTTGGCTTCCAACCGCTCGATCACCTTCGGATCGGCTGGATCGGCTCCGGGTTGAATTTTTTCGCCAGGGGCTCGCACCATGCCGCCGATGTGCCATTTGCCGATGAATCCGGTGGTGTATCCAGCATCTTGAAGGACCATCGGCAGACTCGTCTGATCCGGCATGAAACCGGGGTTCCAAGTCACCCGCGTCATCCCTTCGGCAGTTGTGTCGGCATCGAAGAAGGCAGTCTCACTCCGGCTCGCGTACTGCCCCGTGAGAACCGTGTAGCGGCTGGGCGTGCAGACGCTGGAGGTGACATAACAATTCTCAAACACCATGCCGCCGTTGGCCAAGCGATCCGTGGTCGGTGTGACGGCTTTGCCTCCGAGGAAGCCGAGCTCATCACGACGCTGGTCGTCGGTGATGATGAAGATGATGTTCGGCTGCTTCGCGCTCGTCGATTCGACCGCCGACGTGTCGGCAACGCACCCCCACGAAAGCAGGGGACCGACGACGAAGACGACCAACGACTTCAAGGTTGTGTTCATGGGCTCCTCGCTGCAAGATGCGGCCGGAAGGTCGCGCCTTGAGTGGTAAAGTACCACATCGGACGACGAACTGCACCTGACCAGTGCCGCTGGATCATGACCCCATCCCATGGCAAGCTCGAACCTCGACCGCGTCGCCATCGCGCTTCTGCTCGTTGCCAGTTCCTCCGTCGCGTCGGCGGACACGATCCGTGTCGATCCGACGACCACGCAAGCGATTGAGGGGTTTGATCGCCTCGATCGCAAGAAGTATTTCAGCGTCGCTGCCGATGCCGGCGAGACATTGAACGTCTTGGATCAGGCGATGTTCGATCGCTACTTCCGCGACCTCGGCATGACCCTCGGGCGAAGGGTCAACATCCTGTCGGCCGGCCACACGTACCAGGACGTGGTCTTTGAGGATCCAGCCCGTCCCGAGTACGTCGAGATCGAACGCCTTCGTCGCTTGGCAACGCCGTCCGTGTCGAAGTGGGACGAGCAGCTTCGGGAGATCTTCCCCGAGGGTCCGGACATCGTCGCGACGGAGAACTTCCATCGCCAGACGTGGCCTTCGTTCATGGAGACGTACGTCCGCGAGGAAGACAGAACGGGCCACCACCCGATGGTCAAGAACGCCGACGCCGGAGCCGAGGGCATGATGGCCTACCTCGCATACGCCTCGACCGATTGGGGCGAGCCGCGTTGGTTCGAGGGACTCAACGAGCCGGACTGGTTCTTCAACGTCTACAACGACGAATCGTTCTTCGGGCTGCATCGTGGCTTCCAGAAGTACGCAAAGTCATTCGGCCTCGACACCGCCGTAGGCGGACCGTGCTTTCCAACTTCTCAGTACTTCAAGGAGAGCTATCAGCTCCTTGAGCGGAGCATGGGTCACTTCATTGACGAGACCGACTGCAACCTCGATTTCTACGCGTTTCATACGTACGACTACCTGGACTGGGACCAAGAGCAGCACGAATTCGTCGGCCGAGTCACATCGGGGCTGCCGATGAACGCGGACTTGGATGCGCTTGTCAACTACACCGTCAACAAGCATGGCAAGCCCATCAGCGTCGTGATCAGCGAACACGGGGCATACATGTGGAACACGTCGACTCGTGAAGAGACGATGGATCGGGTGACGGAGCAGCTCTTCCCCGACCTGTCCGGCTGGGATCAGCAGATGAAGCGTCGCGAGGTCTTGAACTTCATGATGGTCAACGGCTCGATCGCGAACACGCTGACGTTCATGGATCACCCGCACACGGTCGAAAAGGCGATCCCTTTCATTCTCCTCCAGGCCGCGTCGTGGAAGCCGGAACACTACGCAGCGCTGCTCGTTTCCAAGGACTTCAAGTATCCCGCCGAAGAGTGGGTCGAGAGCCGGATGGTCGACTTCTGGCGTTTCTTCAATGACGTCGACGGTCGTCGGGTCGCGGCCTGGGGAGACGACCCGGACGTTCAGGTGCAGGCGTTTGCCGATGGCGACAAGGCCTACGTCCTCTTAAAGAATCTCGCACCTGTCGCACAGGACGTGACGCTCGACCTCGCCCGAGCGAGCGACGTCAGCCAGTACACGGTGCGTCGGCTCCGTCGGAACGACGACTTCACGCCGAACTTCTCGGTTGAGTCCGTCGATTCGCTGAATGATCTCGATCTCGAAGCGCACGAGTCGGTGGCGATCATCGCGCATTACGAGCAGCCGATCATCGAAGCGCGACGCCTGAACGAGACCGTTCACTACGGCGATCGATACTGCGTCGCCTTTGAAGGCGATGAGACAGCCACCTTCACGGTCGCGGTACCCGACATCGACGACGCGGAACACGTCACGCTTCGCATCGCCGTCGGTCGGCCGACGGGGACGGATCACGACATCGACGTGCGCGTCAACGGCCAGCCGATTGAGATGCCGATGGAAGACGTCGCGTCCGTCCTCGACGGCGGCAACCGACCCACCGAGCAGTACTACGGAACTCTCAAACGCGTCAGGATTCCGGTGGATCTGTTGCGCAGCCAGAACAAAGTCGAACTTCGCTGGCCGGACGGCAAGAGTGGCGGCGTTGGGTCGGTCGTCTTGCGTGTCGCGCGGCCGGCCGCGTGAATCGAGTCAGGTCGGAGGAGCTTCATGAAGATCACTGGCGTCGAGTCCATAGCCGTCTTCAACGGCATGCGGAACTTTCTCTTCATCGTCGTCACGACGGACGACGGAGTGACCGGCGTCGGCGAGGCGGGACTTAGCGGACACGAGCTTGCCGTCCAGGGTGCCCTTGAACACTTGACGCCCATCCTCATCGGTGAAGACCCGTTGCGGATCGAGCACCTCTGGCAGGCCATGGCGCGCGGCTGGTTCTTCCCGGCAAGCGGCGCCGTCTCGGCTGCGATGTCTGCCGTCGACATCGCGCTCTGGGACATCAAGGGCAAAGCACTCGGCGTTCCGACCTTCGAACTGCTCGGCGGGCGGACACGCGACAAGGTGCTTTGCTACGGGCACCTGCCCGACGTCATCGATCTCGAGAAGCTCATCGACGGTGGAAAGCAGCGCATCGAGCAGGGATTCAAGGTCCTGCGCAGCGTTCCACCGGTCGGCGACGACGTCGCGAACCTCATCGAGTCGCGTACGGCCATGCGTGAGGGGCTAGCTCAGTTCGAACGCTTTCGCTCAGAGTTCGGCCCGGAGATCGGCATGATCGTCGATTGCCACACGCGATTCGACGTGCCCGAGGCAGCCATGTTCTGCCGCGAGATCGAGTCCATGGATCCGCTCTTCGTCGAGGACCCACTTCGGTCGGAAGACATGCTCGCGTACCGCAACTTGCGACGTCAGGCGCGCGTCCCGCTCGCGGCCGGCGAGCAGTTCGGTGGCAAGTGGTCGTTCAGGCAGCTGATTGAAGAGGAGCTCATCGACTACTGCAGGCTCGACGTCTGCCTGGTCGGTGGACTGACGCCGGCCAAGAAGATCGCCGGCTGGTGCGAAGTCCACGGCATTCAACTTGCCGTCCACAACCCCATCGGTCCCGTCGCGACGGCCGCCAGCACACATCTGAACCTCTCGTGTCCGGACGTTGGCATTCAAGAACAGCCGGGGCTTCCCGGCGAGATCATGCCGGATGTCTTTGACCTGCACATCCAGTGGGACAATGGCTACCTGCTCGCACCCACTGCGGCGGGCCTCGGCATCGACTTCGACATCGAACAGGCCCGGAAGTACCCGTATCGCCCCTGGATTCCACCGCAACTCCGTCGTCCGGACGGAGCCGTCGCCAACTGGTAAAGCCAACCACCCCCATGTCGACAAACGCTTTCACCATCACGTTCCGCCCGCTCGCTGCGATGTTCGCGACGGTCGTTGCATGCATCGCCTTCGCGTCGCCTGCCATCGCGCAGGCCGAAGACGCAGCGGGCGACCTCAAGGAGATCGCCCCGTGGGTCGAAGCCGAGAACCGACGATGGCTCGGTGCTGACTTCTGGGCCAATCGCTTGCAGGACTGGTCGGTCGTCGACGGAGAGCTGGTTTGCCAGAGTGCGTGGGGCGGCTGGGGCTGGCGGACGGCACACCTCATCACGCACGACCTGGCGGGCGCCGGTGGCTTCCGCCTAGAGCTCGATGTCGAGGCATCCAACGCCGGCACCGTCGGCCTGCTCATCGGCGCGGGCGAGGGCAAGCTGAACTACCAGCAGGCGGCGATGATCCAGGGCTCGCCGGGTATGGGCGGTGGTTTCCTTGTCGCGTGGGACTTTGCTAGCAACAGCCTAGTCATCAACGACTTTGGCAAGCAGGTCGGATCCACCGAGCTGCGACCAGTCGAAGGTCACGAAGTGCTTGTTTCTGCTAAATCAGCCGGTTTCACCAAAGCGACGATCGTCGTCGACGCGTCGCCGACCGGTGCGGATGCGGTTCAGCTGCGAGCGCGACTCGTCGCCGACGGCAAGGTCATCGCCGAGTCGGCTGGCTCGGTCGACAACGCCCGCCTCATCGGCGGCATTGCCATCGCCAGCGTCAACTCGAACGCTGACAACCCGCACCGCTTCGAGTCGCTCCGAGTCGGCGGCGAGCGCATGGTCGAGCACGCAGACCGAGCCTGGGGTCCAATCGCGGGCGTCCTCTACAGCGTGGGCAAGGGCGACCTCAAGGTCGGCATCCAGCTCATGTCTGTCGGCAAGACGATCACCGAACGCAAGGGCGAGGAGATGGGTGGCCGACTGGCGGTTCGCATCGAGGAAGAGATCGACGGCGAGTGGCAGTCCGTCACACCTCCGGCCGGCATCAGTGAGCCGGACTACTACGCCCTGATCCGACTCTCCGACTACGACGCCAGCCGTGCACGGACGTTCCGCGTCGTCTGCAACGGTGACGGCGACCTCAATGCGAGCTACACCTTCGAGGTTCCCGCGGAACCCACGGGCGACGTCGTCGTCGGCTCCGTCTCGTGCACCGGCGTGCTCGGGCGTCGCTCTGGCAAGCCCGACATCGACGCCGACGGAACGCACTTCGCCGGCCGATGGGCACCGGCCAATGTCTGGGCACCTTGGCGCGGCGTGACGGAACCCATGCGGGAACGCGATCCGGACATCATCTTCTTCACCGGCGATCAGCTCTACGAATACAACCCGACCTCCCGCGAGCCGAGCAACGGCTTCCCCGTCGAGGACTACCTCTACAAGTGGCTGCTGTGGCACTGGTCGTTCAACGAAGTGACGCGAAGCGTGCCGTCGATCCTTCAGACCGACGACCATGACGTCTGGCATCCCAATCTCTGGGGTGACGGCGGACGCCTCATGACCGAAAGCTGGGACAGCGGCGGCGGTTTCCTCATGTCTTCGTACTTCGTCAACCTCGTGCAGCGGACGATGACCGGGCACAACCCCGACGCCTATGACCCTGGTCCGCTCGATAGCGGCGTGACCAACTACTACACGACCTTCACCTACGGCGGCGTCGACTTTGCGGTGCTGGAAGACCGGAAGTTCAAAGCCGCAAGCAACGACGAGACACGACAGGCCGACTCAGACGAAGTGCTCGGAGACACGCAACTCCAGATGCTGCGCGAGTGGGCCGACGCACCGGATGCGGCCGAGGCGCGGATCGTCGTGAGCCAGACGATCTACGCCAAGGTCTCCACGTACGCCAACAACAACACGATCGGCGTCGACCTCGACGTGAATGCCTCGCCGAGGCGAGGGCGTGACAGGGCCGTTGCCCTATTTGAGGAAGCCGGTGCGATGCTCTTCAGCGGCGACCAGCACCTCGCGACAGTCACGCGTCTCGAACCACTCGGCGACGGTGACGGCGTGGTCCAGTTCTGCCAGCCGGCCGGCGGGTGCATCTGGTGGCGGCAATTCCAGCCGGACCCGGCTCTACGCCTGGAGCCGCCCATCGACGCCGTCGCAGGCAACCCCGGAGCCGAGAACTTCGGAACGTTCGAAGACGGCTTCGGCAATCGATTTGACGTCCTCGCCGTTGCGAATCCGGGCTCGCGTCAGCACGTCGCCAACCACCTCAATCCACAGTCCCACCAGCTCACATCGGTCGACGTCGAGCGCGAGCTCGGTACGACACACCGCATCCACCGAGGCGAGGGCTTCGCGTCGATTCACATCCAGCCCAGCGAAGGGCGTCTCACGCTCGAGTGCTGGCCACTCGATGCGGACGTCAGTCGCGGGGCCGAGGCACAATTCCCGGGCTGGCCGATCGTTTTGGAGCTCGGGACCTACGACGTCATCGAAGCCGGTGGCGGCCTGGTGCGTGACGACCCGTAAAAGAAGTCCTCCGGCTGACGGATTCAGGCAACCAGCATCATTCGACGATCGAGCGGTCCGCCAGTTCCGGCAGGTCGAAGTCCGACTCGAACTTGTCGAACTGCGGCAACAGGCCCAGCAGCTCGTCGCGCTCCCGACGATGCGCTTCGGACACGGCGCTCCAGTCGGTGATCTTCGGGAAGCTGTCGAGATCGTCCGGTGTTTTCGACACATCCCACCAGACACCCTTTGCGTCCTTCAGGACGAGGTTGCCTCGGATGAATGGGTCACCTTTCCACCACGAGTAGACCCACGGTCGAAACGTGTCCGTTTTCCCGGTTAGGAAGGGCCAGAAGCTCTCGCCATCGATCTTGTAGTCGCTCGGGATGTCATAACCGACGATGTCCGCGATCGTCGGCAGGAAGTCGGCGAGTGACACAAGCAACTTTTGCTCGCCGGTTCGCTCCATGACAGCACCAGGTGCGTAGACGATCAGCGGCACGTGGACGCCGCGCTGCTTGTCCCTCGTTCCCTTGCCGAAGCCGCTCGTCCCGTTGTCACTCGTAACAATCAGGATGGTGTCGTTCTCGATCCCGAGTTCCTCAAGCTTCTCGAGGTATCGCCAGATCTGGTAGTCGAGGTACTCGACGTGAACATGCATGCCCGGGCCAACGAGCGAGCCGTGCAGGTCGTAAACGCCGTCGTCGCCCGTGATCTTCGGCTCTTGGCGTGAGTAAGACGTGCCGTCCCACGTGACCTTCGGCGTGTGGGGCCACTTGCTCGGCGAGTCGGGGTCGAGCCAGTTGTAAGCGTCGTGGCCGAGGTGAGACGTGTGGTAGACGAAGAAGGGCTTTCCCGCCTCGTGCTGACGCTCGATGAAATCAATCGCAAAGTCCTGCTCCACGTCAGGCCCATACGTGGTCAACCCGTACTCGGCCTTGTCCTTGTCGGTGATGGGCCAGTACGCGTAGGGCTCGTCGGCCGTCGGGTGTTTGATGAGGCTGACGGCTGGCTGCCACAACCAACTGTGCTGCCGATATGTTGTGATGACGTCGCCCGTGTCGTCGTCGATGAGCGTGATCTCGCCGTTCTCGCGGTGCTGGGTGTGATGGAAATCGGTGTGCTGCGACGGCCAACGGTGCCACTGGCCGGGCGTGTCGATCATCTCGTCGAAGCCGTAGTTCTGCGCGTCCTGGACCAGCATCTGGACCTTGCCGGCCAGCATCGTCGCGTAGCCAGCCTGCTGCGCGACGTGGCCGATGAGAAGCGGCGAACTGTGATGCACGAGCACGCGAGGAATGTCGCGCTCGTCCGATTCGAGCTTGCCGACGAGGCCGTTGTGCCACCACTTGGTCGACGTCGCGTAGCGGCCGGACATGATCATCGCCCGGCTTGGCGAGCAGATCGTCGCCGACCATGCGGTGGTGATCCACGCGCCTTCGTTGGCGATGCGGTCCATGACGGGCGTTTCCGCCCTCAGCGCCGGGTCCTGCGTGTCCCCGCCGAGAAGATCGGACCAGACGTTCGATCCGTAGACCGGGATCTCGCGAGCACTGATGTCATCGGTGAAGATCAGGATGACGTTCGGCTGTTTGACGTCTGGGTCACCCGCGGCTTCCGGTGCAGCGAGGAGGCCGAACGAGATGGAGGTAAGGGCAAGGAGTGCAGTTTTCCGCATGACGTTTTCGCTTGATTTTCGCCGCAGGTTGGGTCGGACGACGCTGCTTCCACTGTACTTGTTCAGTAAAGAGAAATGAAGCACAATGCCCGCCGAACAGATCGGCGCCTCCGCCTGATCGCTCTCGCCGATGGCCACGCCGCGACGAAGTCGACCAGCTCTTTGCCAATCGCTCGGCCGACGAATGACCAACACCTCTGCCATGAACCAGCTCAAAGCCACGCTCGCGACACTCCTTGCCTGCCTCGCCGTGCCGAGCCTGGCTTCGGCCGACAGGCTGGTGGAGGTGAGTCGCGCTGTGACCGCCCACAACACGGTGACCGCCACCGTTTACGACCGCGACGGCACGCCTTTTGTCTTCTCAGGGGGTGACGGCGGATTCATCGACGTGTTCCGACTCGAACCCGACGGCAGCCTCGTCGCCGTCGAGCGGCAGCCGCTCGTTGCAAAAAAGGGCCCGGGACGCGGCTTTGTCGGTGCGAAGGTCGGCGACAACCACTTCTTCTTCGCCGGCAACAAGGGCGGTGACGCGATCGAAGTCTTCAGCCTCGCCGAGGACGGCACGCTGGAGCTCGTGCACAACGAGCACGATTCGCCCGACACGCACATCGCCGTCGTCATCACGCTGCGTGTTCTGCACACGGCCGAAGGCTCGTTCCTCTTCGCCGGCGGACTCGAGTTCGATGAGCCGGGTCTGACGTGTTACGAGATTCAACCCGACGGGTCACTCGTGCACGTGCAGTCGATGCTCGACAACGACACGCTGCACACCGACGGCATCATCGCGATGTACGACACGACCATCGGAGGCAAGCGATACCTCGTCACGGGCGGCTTTCAGGACAATGGCCTCAGCAGCTTCCTCGTCCACGATGACGGCACCTTCGAAAACGTCAGCAACATCGGCGACAACACAACCGACCTCTTCTTGACCGGCACTTACCCGGTGGACGGTGTCACGCTCGGCGACAACCACTACGTCGTCGTCGGCCATCGACACCACAAGTACTACCGGCGGCTCGACTTCATCAAGCAGAAAGACTTCGTCTACCACGGCGATGCCGTCAGCATCTTCCGCCTCGACGAAGACGGCCAGATCCGGCCGCATTCGGTCCTGATGGATGACGAGCAGACAAGACTGCAAGGCCAGACGCGGATCGAGGTCATGAAGATCAACGACTCCGAAGCGGCGGTCGTTGTCGGAACGCGGGACGACGAAAGCCTTCAGATCTGCCGGCTCTCCGCTGACGGCACGCTTCGCCCGACCGGCGTTTTGGGTGACGTCTTTCCGATCTACTACGGCCTGGCGTCGTACGGCGAAGGCTCCGACCTTCGCGTCATCGCCGGCTCGGTCGACTTCAACCTGAAAAGGCTCGTCAGCTACCGCCTCGAACTCAGTGACGTCGAAGCCGCGAGCGACAGTGGCAACGGCGACCTTGCAACGGCCGACGGCGATTGATCTCCGTTTGAGCACGACCACGGTTCTTCTCGAACCTCTTCGTCCATGACTGCCACTGACGTTCCGCTATCGGAGTTCTGCCGGTCTCTCGAGCCGGTGGGGCGGATCCTCGAAGACCCGGAGTACAACGTCTGGGGATGCTCTCCGATCTACGACGACGACGGTCGTGTGCACGTCTTCTTCGCACGGTGGAAGAACGTCTACCACCACGAAGGTTGGGTCACTGCGTGCGAGGTCGGCCATGCGGTCTCGCGTGAGCCCGATCGTCCGGGCGGGCCTTACGACGTCCTGAAGCCGGCGCTGGTTCCGGCCGGCAATCCGGAGTCCGAAGGCGGCCAGGGGAACGATGACGCGTGGGATGCGGACTCGATCCACAATCCGACGGTCCATCGCGTCGGCGATCAGTTCGTGCTGTTCTACATGGGCGCGACCTGTCGGCCGGCGGGTTGCACGCGAGACATGCTTGTCGGCATGAGCCGCGACGAAGTGAAGCCCTACTTTCATCGCACGGTCGCCACGAAACGAATCGGCATGGCCATCGCCGATTCGCTCAACGGCCCGTGGCGACGGGTCTCCGACCAGCCGATTCTGACGGTCGGGGCGGACGGTGCCTGGGACGACTACGTCGTTTCGAACCCTGCGTTTTGTCCGACACCCGACGGCAGCTTTCGTCTCTACTACAAGGGTTGGAACCGAAGCGACAACGATCGCGGGCACTCCAACCGCAAGTACGGCTTCGCCGAGGCGACCGAGCTCACCGGGCCGTACACGAAGCACAACACTAACCCGGTCATCGACTTCAGCCACCTCCACGAGGACATGCAGTGCGAGGACGCGTACCTCTGGCACGGAGACGGGCACTACCACGCCGTCCTGCGCGACATGGGCTTCTACAACCAGGAATACGGCCTGAAGTTCAAGTCGCGTGACGGCATCGCGTGGGGCGATCCTGAGGTGGCGTTCCTGGATGCGCCGAGCTACTTCAACGAAGCCATGCCAGGCCTGGATCGCGAAGGCCGCTTCGAGCGACCACAGCTCCTGATGCGCGACGGGCGTCCCGAGTACCTCTTCTGTGCGTACCGCGGCGGCAGATACAACACGTCGTCGGGCGTCGTGCTCCGCGTCAATCGCGATCGTCTCGGCGACATCGCCTAATCGCTCATCGGCTCTGGGCCTGAGCCTTCCCGGTAGAACTCCTGGAGTTTCTGCTGATACGGGCCGGCATTCCAGAATCGGAACTCCATGTTGCCGGCGTTCCATTCGTCGAACAGTTGCTCGAGCCGCAGGACGTCGCTCGCACGTTCCTTCGACAGATCGTTGGTTTCGCCGATGTCGACGCTCAGGTCGTAGAGCGACGTGGCCACGCCTTCGCGCGTCGAGCCGACGGCGACGAGGTCACCCTTGCGGACGGCCCACTGAGCACCGTTGTCCTGCCGCCAGAACAGGGCACGCTCGGGTGTACTGGTTGCTTCGCCCGTGACGAACGGGACGAGGTTGATCCCGTCCATGGTGGGCCCATCCGACAGATCGCCACCGGCAACCTCGACGGCCGTCCGCGCGACGTCCAGCGAGATGACCGGCTCGTCGTAGACCGCTCCTTTCGGCAAACGATCCGGCCACGAGATCAAGAAGGGCACTCGGACGCCGCCCTGGTTCACGAATGCCTTGCCTTCGCGAAGTGGCTCGTTGCTCGATCCGTTCCACCAGCCGTCGCCGCTCCAGCTGTTGGGCACCGGCCCGCCGTTGTCGCTGAAGAAGACGACGATCGTGTTCTCCCTTTCGCCAGCCTCTTCGAGCGCGTCGAGGATGTGACCAACGCCCCGGTCCATCGCGTGGACCATGGCCGCGTAGGTGCGGCGGTGCCAGCTCTCAATGTGTCGGTAATGGCTCAGGTCGTCGCTCGTCGCCTGCAGCGGCGCGTGCGGCGCGTTGTAACCGACGTAAAGGAAGAACGGCTCGTCACGCTCCGACTCTCGCTCAATGAACTGCACGGCGTCGGCCGAAAGGGCGTCGGTCAGATAGCCCTCGAACGCTGCCGGCTGGTCGTTTCGCACGAGAGCCCCGAGGTAATTCGTCTTCACCGGCGCGGTCAGATCGATCTTGAAGTAATCGTGCCCACCGCCGAGAAAGCCGTAGAAGTAGTCGAAGCCGCGGTTGAGCGGATTGAACGGCGACGCGGCACCGAGGTGCCATTTCCCTACGCCGCCGGTTCTGTAGCCAGCATCGTTGAGTCGCTGGACGAACGTGACCTCCGACTCCGGAAGCCCGAGATGCGGGTTGGCCGGGTCGTAGTGCGGATTCCATTCGAATCCGAATCGATGCTGGTATCGGCCGGCAAAAAAGCCGGCACGCGACGGGGCACAGAACGAGTGCGTCACGTATCCCGAGCTGAACGTCACCCCTTCAGAGGCGAGCCGATCGAGGTTCTTGGTTTTGATGTCCGTCGCCCCGTGAACGCCCAGATCGGCGTAGCCCATGTCGTCCGCGATGATGACGACGATGTTGGGCCGCTCCGGTTCCACTGCCGTCGCACCGGCCGCACAGACCACCAGCGAAACAACAGCACGACGAATTAGGCACCAGAAGGTCATTGCGGCATGCAAGGAGTCAAGATCAGTGGGCGTAGCCAAGTCCGAAGTCGGACACGTTCAACTGGAGCTGGTCTCCGACCCGTTTCTGCCACCTGGTCAGCCCGTCCCACAACGACTCGATCCGTTCGCGATACTTGTACTTCGCGTCGTCGTGGAGCGCGAGGTCGTCGGTCTCCATCGGATCGTTCGCAAGATCGAACAGCTGCCAACGTCCGTTGTGCGGATACAGGACGAGCTTGTGCGTCTCGTTGCGGCACATCCGCTGGTAGTGGCGGTAGCTGCAGAACACGTCGCTGTGTGGCGCCTCGACCTGGTCTCCTCGAATGAGCGGCGCAAGCGACGGAAACTGCAGAGAAGCCGGCGGCTCAACGCCGGTGAGGTCGGCAAGGGTTGCGAAAACGCTGTGCTGGTACACCAGCTCGTTCCGCGTCTGGCCTCCCGGAACGCCCGGGCCGGCGAAGATCAGCGGAATGCGGACCGAGTGGTCGTACATGTTCTGCTTGCCCATCAACCCGTGCTGTCCCACCGCCAGCCCGTGATCGGCAGTCCAGACAATAATCGTGCTGTCGGCAAGGCCGCTCTCGTCAAGGTAGTCCAGCACACGCCCGAGCTCCGCGTCCATGTGGGTAAGGATCGCGTGGTACTCGCGGCGATGAACGCGGATCGCCTCCTCAGTGCGTGGCCATGGGCAGAGCTGCTCGTCGCGAAGCGTGAAGTCGCCCTGATCGAACGGGTGCTCCGGCAGATAGTTCTCGGGAACGCTGATCTCTTGAACCGGATACTTGTCGAGGAACTCAGTAGGGGCCTGCCTCGGGTCGTGTGGTGCGTAGAACGCGCTGTACGTCAGGAAGGGCTTGTCGCTTCCGGATTCGACGTGTTGTCGAAGGTGCTCGATCGTCGCGTCGGCGAAGAGCGTGCTGGTATGCGCCCTGCCCGTGGGATCGGCGTCGGAGTCTTTCCAGTGCCCTGGCTGTGAACGATCATCCGGCTTCCAGTGGTTCGTCGGTGACGGGTAGTGGTACTGGGTGTTGCTCAGGTCACCGCCCGCTTCCAGCGTGTTGAAGTTGAACGGCGAAGCGAGCGGCGCTTCGAGCTGAACGCCGATGTGCTCGAAGCTGCGTCCTTGCGGATTGCTGGGCCCGTAGTTGTGCCACTTGCCGAAGCAGGACGTCGCGTAGCCCTGCTGGGCGAAGGTCTCGCCGAGTAGTGGGTGGTCGCCGCAGTCGTTGCCGCCGCAGTGGTACAGCATGCGACCGGTGTGCAGCATCGCGCGACTCGCGATGCAGACCGCCCCCGTCCAGGAGCCCTGGTGGTGCGCATGCGTGAACGTCGTTCCACGTCGCACGAGCCGATCCAGGTTCGGCGTCTCGATCTCCGAGTTGTTCAGCGCATTGATCGATCGGTAGGTCTGGTCGTCCGCGACGAAGACCAGAACGTTGGGTCGACGTCGGGTCGTGGAGCTGCTTGGCTGCGACATGGCGGCGCTTGTTTTCGACAGACTGGCGGCGGTCGCGAGGAGCGTCGTGGCCGCCGTCTTATTGAAGTCGCGTCGAGTCGGCCCGGCGCGTCGTTCTGACGGATGGCCGCTTGCCGAAAAAGCGATGTCTGACAATCGGCCTCCTCTGTGGCGAGACGAGTGCTCCTCTTGCACCCGCGAGCCGCGATGGTAACATTCTTTCGCAGTAAAGACAGCGGTAGGAGCCGCGTCGATCGAACTTGGAGGAGTTGAATGTTGAGAACCATTCTGCCGTCGCTGTGCGCCGCATGTTTCGCTGTTCTGTCTGCTGGGCAGACAGCCGTAGCGGATGATCGCGAGCAGCCGAACATCCTTTGGATCGTCACCGACGACCATCGGTACGACTCGATCGCAGCGTTCAACAAGATTTTGACCGGCAAAGAGGAGGGTGCTCTCGGCCCGGTCAGCTCGCCCAACGTCGACGAGCTTGTCGCGGAAGGCACGACGTTCATCAACGCTTTCACGCAGAGCCCGGCCTGCGCGCCAAGCCGGGCGGCGATGCACTCCGGCCGGTATCCGCACAGGCGCGGCGTTTACGGCTTCGAGCTCCACCACGCCAACAACGAGGCCATCTACCGGAAGACCATCCCGGAAGTGCTCGCCGATGCCGGCTACGAGACCGCACGCACAGGCAAGCTCGGTGAGCGGACCATCCAATGGAACGGAGCCAGCTTCAACTGGAGCAACGAGCTCTACGGCCAAAACCTCGGCGGCGGACGCGAGTCGACCCTGTTGGGATTCACAGACTGGGTCAAAGAGCCAATCTGGCAACGCGAGCCACGCGGGCACGTCATCCACTTCCACTTCGATGATGAAGAACACGTGAGCTTCTTCCACCCGAACACCAACGTGTTCGAGCCCGATGAACTGGCAAAGGCGGACGAGATCTTCGAGCGTCTCGACATCCTGACGCACAATCCAGCCGGCCTTGAGAGCCCGCAAGGCAAGATGATTATCAGCGGCGTCAGCAGCCGATCGCCCGGCTTCACCCGCGATGGCTACCACGTCAAGAATCTTACCGATCACCTCGAAAACGTGGGCCGCGTGTACCCGAGCTACTGGGGTGAGGAGCTACAGGGACCGGATCCGGCGAAGCCGCAGATGTTTCATCTCGGGTTCGACTTCCCCCACACGCCCGTCCTGCCTCCGGCATCGTTCCGCGAGCAGTTCCAGAAGTACACGTACCGAATCCCCACAGCATCCGAAGAGGAGCTGGAATCGATGCCAGCTCAGATTCGTCAAGCCCAAAAGGCCAGGCACATCGACTACATGACGGACGACGAAAAGCAGCGGATGATCCAGGATTACTACGCGTTCTGCGCGTACGGCGACTGGCTCGTCGGCGAGGCCGTGGATCAGTTCAAGGCGTACAGCGAAGCACAAGGACAGCCCTGGATGATCGTGTATGTCTGCGGCGACCACGGCTGGAAGCTCGGCGAACACGGGGCGACGTCGAAGTTCATGATGTACGGGCTCGACCTGCAGACGCCGATCGTCGTCGTCTCCTCAGACAAGGAGACGTTTCCCGCAGGAAAGGTCGTGCACGACCTGGCGGAGCTCATCGACATCGCGCCGACTCTCTACTCGGCCGCTGGAATTGACGTGAATGCCGCGGAGTTCGAGCACCTGGACGGACTCGACCTCGCCAAAATCGCGTCGGGCGAGGCGTCGCGCGACTATGTGCTCGCCGAAGCTTGGTGGGTGACCGGACCACGTGGCTCGATCCGGACTCGGGATTTTGCCTTCTCGATGAAAGTCAATCCGACACGAGCTGCCGGCGACGAGATGGACTGGCCACTCGACAAGCCGCTCGCCCAGGTCGATCCTCAGTTGTTCGACCTTCGGTCGGATCCGGCGGAGACGGTCAACCTCGCCTTGGATCCGGACTACGCCGCTGTCGCCGAAGCGATGCGGAACAAACTCGAAGACATTCTCATCCGCGACGGGCGGATCGAGGTCGAGTGGGACAACGGCCTTGAAGGTAAGGTCTTCCGACTCGATGGCATCGAGCCGAAGTTCGGCGGCGACGACAAGCGCCTTCGGCTTCCTGTGCTTGAAGCCGCTTCGACCGCCGAGTGATGCGAAGCGCTCTCGCTCCCGAACAGACCAAATTGAAACAGCAACAGCTCATGCTCTGGGAAACCGAACAAAAGATGCAGCGGACTTGGTTCTCGTCGCTTGTCGTTGCGGTCGTCTGCTCCCTCTTCGCCACCAATCGCGGCGACGCGCAGAACATCGAATGGGTGCCCGGCGTCGCGGTCCAGGTGTTCCAGCTTGCCGACGAGTCGGATCAGCTCCCGCGCCTGGCGATCAATCAGACGCCGAACTTCGAGGCCGTCTACGACCACATCGACGTGGACGGCGAGGCGCCGTGGGTGTCAGAGGTCGAAGGCGTGAAGTACACGCAGCGTCGGTTCCGCGTCTTCTTCGATCGGGTCGGTCGCCATGACATTCGGCTGACGGGTGACAGTGCCATCCGGCTCCAAATCTGGGGAGGGATTCGTGGCGAGACGACCATTAGCAATCCGGGCTCGATTACAACCCGCGTCAAGCTGAACAATCCTGCATCGGTGGCGATGTACGTCGATCAGCTCGTGATCGGAAACGGCCCGTCGTCGCTCAAGCTCGAGTGGCGCCCAGAGGGCAAAGACGAGTGGATTTCGTTCGGGCCAGAGGATTTTGAGACGCCGGCAGACCCGACGCGTGTCACGTCGCCCGGCTTCAAGCGACTTGCAAACACCCGCGAGCCCGGAGACGGCAACCCCGTTGCAGGGGTACACCCGGCGTACGACCTCATCGCTGTCCGTCCGCCCGACTCCAAGCCCAGCGTCGGGGCCATGACCTTCCTGCCCGACGGCCGCCTGATCGTCGGCACGTTCAAGCCGCTCCAGCGAAACGATGTCGCACTTCCCGACATCGAGTCGAAGGAGCCCGACAAGCTCTACGAAGTTCGCCAGGCCGACGCGACCAGCGGTGGCAAGGCGGAGCTTGTGCCCGTCGCCGAGGGCCTGTACGAACCGACGGGGCTTTGCGTCGTCGACGGCGAGCTCTACGTCGCGCAGCGGCTGGCGATCACAAAGCTCACCGACACCGACGGCGATGGCTTCTTCGAGACGCATCACGACGTCGGCAAGGGATGGGAAGGTTGGAACTACCACCAGTTCACGTTCGGCCTCGTCCATCGCGACGGCAAGCTGTACGCCGCACTCTCAACCGCAATGGGGCCGCCCGGATGGGAAGGGCACGACTCCAACGCCAGCGTCAACGGCCCAATGCGTGGCGGCATCGTCGAGGTCGATCTGGCGACTGAGACCACGCGCGTCATCGCCGGCGGCACGCGAACGCCCAACACGGTGGGCCTGGGTCCCGACGACATTCTCGTCTACGCCGACAACCAGGGAACGTGGTTCCCCTCGAGCGTGCTGACGCACGTGGAGCCTGGGCGCTTCCTCGGCCACTTCAACCGGACCAACGTCGTTCCCAAGCTTGCTGATCGTTTCCCGATCGGCGGTCACCCGAGTGCCTTCGGTGAGCAGGTCCGTTCGCGACCGATTGTCTATCTGCCGCACAACGAGTTCCTCAACTCGCCGACGAAGCCGCTGATGATTCCCGAGGGCCCGTTCGCGGGTCAGATGCTGCTGGGCGAACTCACCTACGGCGGCATCCGGCGAATCTTCCTTGAAAAGGTCAACGGCCAGTGGCAGGGCGCCGCCTTCCGATTCACCCAGGGACTCGAGTGCGGCGTCAACCGACTCGAGTGGGGACCCGACGGCGACCTCTACATCGGCGGCATCGGTGGCGGCGGCAACTGGGCGTGGAACGGCACGCAGTTCGGCCTCGAAAAGCTGTCGTACAACGGGAAAGACCCCTTCGAGATCTTCACGGTCAGCGCGACGCCCGACGGCTTCCACGTCCGCTTCACAAAGCCCGTCGACAAGGGCTGGTTGGCAGACGCGAACAACTACTTCAGCCAGCAGTGGGGCTACGAGCCCAGCAAGCAGTACGGCGGCGTTAAGAAGTGGACCGAAGTGCTCGACGTCAGCGAAGCTCTTCCCGACAGCGACGGCAAGGGCGTCCGCCTCACGATTCCTGGGCTCAAGACCGATCGGTGTGTCTACCTCCGAATGAACCCCGATTCGATTGATGGTGAGCCCATCTGGTCGACGGAGGCCTTCTACACGCTCAACATGATTCCCTCGGCAGCGCCTGCCGAGACAGCACTACTCAACGGCCAGCCCGTCTTCGAAGCCGGCGACGCCGACGTCGGACTCGGCGTCGGCGTGATCCCGCCCGAAGATGCCATCGCGCTCATCGGCCGGACGTTCGAGGGCGCGATGTGGCGAACGAAGGCTGAGAGGAAGGGCCTGCCGCGTACTGGCGGCATGTCACAGGACGACATCCTCCAGCGCGATCCCGACGACGGCGTCGAAATCTCCCGTGACCTGGGCGACCTCCGCACCGTCGCCGAGTTCGGCGACCAGCGTGTGCACGTCGAGTGGTACGCGCCCGGCCGAAAGGATGGCAAGTACACGGGGCAAACGGGCAACAGCGGCGTCTACATCCAAGGCCGCTACGAGGTCCAAGTACTCGGAACGCCGGCAGACAAGCCGATCGATGACTACGAACCGTGGGAAGCAGGATCGATCTACGAGGAAAAGACGCCCGACGTCAACGCTTCGACGGGCCCGAACACGTGGCAGGCTTACGACATCTGGTTCCGAGCGGCTCGCTTCGACGACGATGGCAATAAGACCGAAGACGCACGGATGACCGTCTTCTGGAATGGTCAGCTCATCCACAACGATATTGCAGTGAGCGGCCCGACCGGTCACGCAGGCGTCGCCGGCGAACCGGTTCGCCCCGGCGACTCAATGCTCAAGAGCGTGCTCCGACTCCAAGGGCACCACAGCGATGCCGACGGGCTCAATCGCTACCGCAATGTCTGGGTTCAACCGCTGGAGCTCGATAACTACGTCGCCGGTGAGCCCGTCGAACTGCTCGGAGGCGACAGCTTGGAAGGCTGGGCAATTCGTGGCGGTCAGTCTGAATTTGCGATTTCTGACGGCGTCGTCACGGGAACCGCTGTTGCCAATTCGGGCGGAAACACCTTCCTCATGAGTGAAGCCCTCTACGGCGATTTCGAACTCATATACGAAGTCAAGGTGCCACACGGCCAGCTCAACTCGGGCGTGCAGATCCGGAGTCACGTCGATGGCGGATTCGACAAGCGCGAAGGCAAGGTGCGCGGCTACCAGGTCGAGGCCGATCACACCGACCGCGGCTACAGCGGTGGCATCTTCGACGAGGAGCGACGCGGCTGGATCGCACCACTCATCGACAAGCCCTACGCAAGGCGGGCTTGGAAACCAGACGAGTGGAACCAGATCATCGTCCGCTGCCGCGGGCCGATCATCGAGACGTGGGTGAATGGTGTGCCGGCCGCCCGCTTGATGGACGCATGGACGCCGGCGGGGCACATTGGCCTTCAGGTACACGACGTCGGCGCGAATCCGGATCGCCCGAGCGTTCGCTTCCGCAACATCACGATCCGCGAACTACAACCGGCATCATCGACAACTGTGGCGAGCAGTGGGTCGAGCACGCTCGTCGCAGATGAGGAGCGTTCCGATTGAAAATAATCGTGTTGACGGAAAGGTCTTTCTGAGTTAGCTTTACCAGATAAAGTAGTGCCGGCGGATGTTCTACGCCGGCTGGAGAGGAGGACTCCATCTGCGTTGGATGTCGGTCCCCGTTCCCTCCGCCTTTCAGCGGCTGACTACTTTCTCACAGGAGGAAAGATAGTGAAACTAATTCCCTTTGCTGCTGCTGCAGCTGCGTGTGGCGTTGCGAGCGTCGCGACGGCCGTCCCGGTCGAGGTCACCCTTAGTCCTCGTGGGACGGGCATTTTTAACGCGACAGTCGACAACGTGCTGATCAACGGCGCTGCTGCGCCCGGCACCGTGGTCGCTGATCCGGTCGTCTTCACATTCGACGTGCTCGATCTTGACCTTGACGGCGACGGCTCGGCCAACGATGTCGCCAGCGTTACGCTGACGTTCGCCGGCGGTGGTAGCGCTCAGCGTGCCTGGCCGCAGGGCGTCGACACTGGCTTTGGCAACCTGAACAACGTCACCGCCACGATGAGCGTGACGGGCAGCACGACTGACCTTGGCAATCCGATCGTCTTCGACGGCTTCACCGGTGGCGACATCGGTGTCGGCGGCAACGGCGACCTCAACCGCAGTGCTGAGATCAACGGCACGCTCGTGACGGTGTTGAGCCCCAGCACCGGAACGTTCCAGTTCATCGAAGATGGTGTCGACTTCGCTCCCACCCCGTCGGTGACCTTTACCAACTCGGGCGGCGACTTCGGTGCCGTCAGTGCACGCAACGTGAGCTTTCAGCTCAACACGGTGATTCCTGAGCCGACCACGCTCGGCCTTGCGGGTTTTGCCAGCCTCGCGATGCTTCGCCGCCGCCGCTAGTCGCGCGACGCGTCATCGTTTTCGGGTAAACCTGCGGGAAACCTCAGCTTTACCCTTCTGTTTCTCGAACGCTCTGCCAACGACGGCAGAGATCGCATTCTTCCCCGGAGGACTTTGAAATGACAAGAGCTCACATCCTGGCCGTTGCAACGGCCGCAACCATGACTGGCGTTGCCTTTGGTGGCACCGCGACCATCGAAGACCTCAGTTTCCGAGGCACCGGCATCTTCGATCCGGCCGATCCGGGTGGTGCAATGGGCAACGTCACCAACGCGACTGTCGCCGGTGTGCCATTTGGCCCTGCCCGCTTGGCAGCAAATCCCCTCGACTTCGTCCTCGACTTCAACAATCTCGACGTCGACGAAGACGGCACCGCGAACGACACGGTCACGTTCACGCTCCGTGCCTCCACGAGTGAGGGCAACAGTCCGGCCGCCTTCAACCAGGGCGTCGACACGGCCTTCGGTCAGCTGGACAACCTTCTCTTCGAGGTGCTGAACGTTTCTGGCACGGCGACCGACTCGGGCGACAACATCGTCTTCGATGGGTTCACCGGAGCCATTTTCGCTGCCGGTGGCGGTGCTGCCGTCAACATCGATGTCAGCGCAGAAGTCAACGGTGAACTGTCTTCGATCATCAGCCCGGCGACGGGCGCGTTCCAGTTCCAGCAGAACTTCTTGACGTTCTCGGAGCCGACCCCGACTGTTCTGTTCGACAATGGTCTACAGATGAGCACCGGGGGCGGCGCATCTCTCGTCGCTCGCGCCTTCGACCTGCAGTTCAGCACGGAGGTCGACGTCCCGATGCTTCCGGGCGACGCGAACGGCGACGGCACCGTCGACCTGGCCGACTTCGGTATCCTGCGGGCCAACTTCGGCTCCACAATGGGCACGTTCGCCACCGGCGACTTCAACGGCGACATGAATGTCGACCTGGCCGACTTCGGCATTCTGCGTGCCAACTTCGGCACGTCTAGCGGAAGCGATCTGGCGGCACTTGACGCCTGGTACGCCTCGGTTGTTCCGGAGCCGACGACGCTCGGCCTCTGCGGCATCGCAGGCCTCGCCATGCTCCGCCGCCGCCGCTGATTGCGGTTCCGGCTCGAGAGCCACTCTTTCTGCTTCATGGGGAGCCCCGTCGCTGCAAACGCGACGGGGCTCTGCCTGTTTCGATGCAAACCAAGCTTCAGGGGCCGACTCGTCGGAGTCCGGCGTTCATCAGGAGGACGACTTTGACTCATCAACGCACAACGTTCATCGCATCGGCGGCGGCCGCTGCCTGCTTGCTTTTGTCCACGCCGTCGGATGCGGGTGTCTTCACGACATCGTTCGACTCGCCGACCTATTCCGCCAACACGGTCAACGGCCAGGATGGCTGGATTGCCCAGCTGCAGTGGCGTGCTGATGGTGCCGGCAACATCACCAATGTCGCGACGAACGACCCGCCGACAAACGCTGGGGCCTTTGTGCGTGCTCACAACCTCAATGTTCTGGGCTCAACCGCTGTTGGCGAGACGATGACCATCACGTCCTCGTTCACCCTCGGCGACTACGCCGACCCGTCGACTGACATCGGCTCGTTCGAGGAGGGCATCTTCCAGCAAGGTCTTTCGCACCAGCAGGGCGTTGCCAACTTCGGCTACGGCCTTGCTGCCGGCTTGTTCTACAGCGCCAACAAGCCCGACAAGAACGTCGAGCTCAGGGCGGCCGTCGGTGCTGTGACGTCGGGCACGACCGAGCTGGTGATTGGAGAAGCCTCTACGCTCGGCGGCACTTCGTACACGCTCGTGACGTCGTTCACCAAGGTTGCTGACGACAGTTGGTCGGTGACTGCGACGCTTTCGGACGGTGTGAATCCACCCTCCAGCATCAGCTACGTCGCGTCGGCCGGCGTTGATCTCAACACCGACTCCGACGGCGGCGGCATTCTCGGTGGAATCCAGGGCCTGCCCTCAGGCGGAGGATCGGCCGGCGTCGCGACACCTCCGTTTGGATCGACGACCGTCAGCGATTTCACCATCGAGGTCATTCCGGTCCCGGAACCCGTCGCCGCGATGGCAGGATTTGCGGCGCTCGGACTGATCGGGCTCCGCCGCTCCAGCCGTCGGATTGTCTGAATTCAGTTACGACGTAAGCAAAGCGGCGGAGAGGAGTAGCTCCTCTCCGCCGCATCTTCGTTGAAACGCCAGTACGACCAGGCCAGGCAACGTACGAGGCCCGAATCCGTGCTAGTCCCGCTGGACCAGCACGACCCAGTCTCGGCCGACTTCTGCCGGTGGGGCACCGAGAGCCGACGTCGATCCGCCTTCGATCTGAC